>JADGPN010000433.1 GCA_017882465.1 Solirubrobacteraceae bacterium | reverse complement strand
CGCGTGAGCGGGGAAGAGACCGGCGAGACCCGGACGTTCTTCCGGGCCGTCCCAGTGTTCGACCGCTCGCAGGTCAATCCGGGCGAGAACGCAGCGGACCTCAAGCCGCCGTGCGAGCCGCTGGGCGGCGATTCGCACGTACATCTCCTCGCCCCGCTCGAGCGGTTCGCGGACTCGCTCGGATTCTCGGTCTCGTTCGAACCGATCGCGGGGCCGGCGGGCGGATGGTGTGACCCGCGCTCCCGCCGGATCGTGGTCGACGCCGACGTTCCCGCAAACGCGCAGGTACGGACGCTGATTCATGAGCTCGCGCACGCGATGGGCGTTGACTACCGAGACTATTCCCGCGCGCAGGCGGAGGTAATCGTCGACACGGTCAGCTTTGTGGTCGGATCGAGCGTCGGGCTTGACCTCGGCGGCGAGACGATCCCATACATCGCCGGCTGGGGCGAGAACGGTGCGCTCGACGTGGTGAGCGAGTTCGCGGGCACGATCGACCAGGTCGCCCGACGACTCGAAACTGCGCTGGGCGCCGCCGAGAAGCTGGAGCGCGAGCCGGCTGTGACGGTCAGCGGTCGCGAACTCTGAGCCGCTCGGTGACATAGCCGGCGGCGTCGCGCTCACCGTGATGCTCGAGCAGCACACACAGAGCCTAACCACCCGCCAGGGGCTCGGAGCTCGCGAGCCTCTGCAGCGCCGCGAACACAAGCTGTGCCTCGGCAACCGAGAGCCGCCGTTCGTTCACCAATCGCGCACCGAACCTGGCCGCGGCCGGCAGGAATCGATCGCGGTCGGCGGCCGCGAGCACGAGCAGCACCCGCAGCGCGTCGCGCAGCAGCACCGGCCGCGGCAGCTCGTGCACCGCGCTGCGATCACGAGGTTCGGGTTGCCGGTCCGGACAGCCCGCTCGAAGCACACGATCGCCGATCCCTGAGAAGTCATCAGTCGCTCGTCTGTTCGCAACGATGGCGAGGGAGCGATCTCTCGGGGTCGGGGGGTGAGCAACCCCGTGGTAGCCCAGCAGCCCGTCGCCCGGCGCGTCAAGCCCTGCGCTGCGCGTCGCCCCCGGGCGGGGCGACCCCTGACGGGGCAGGGCTTGACCCGCGGCGCCGTGCCGCTCAGGCCGGGGCGTGCTCACCCCACGACCCAGGAGAACCCCATGACCCACACCAAGAACAGCCGCCCAAGCGCGCGGCAGCTCGCTTATCTCAAAGCACTCGCTCAGCGCACCGGCCAGACGTTCGCCTATCCCCGCACTGGCCAGCAGGCCAGCGCCGAGATCGCCCGCCTCAAAGCAACGCGGCCGTCCAGCCAGACCGAGCGCATGATCGAGACGAAGCAGACCCGCGCCGCCGTGCAACAGATCGGCGACGACGCGGCGATCCGACCCCACGAGATCGAAGGCCACGGATCCTCGGCGACCTGGAAGGAGCGGGCATGACCACCACAACCACCTCCGCCCACCGCCAGACGGGAGAGCGCGTCGAGCTCGCCCGCTACACCGTCAGCGCCGGCGAGCGCGTCATCTACGGGCAGCGCGTCGACGGAGTCGTCCGGATCACCGACTGCCCCGCAAGTCCCGGAGGACGCTCCTATCTCGTCGAGCGTGAACTCGAGCACGACGGTCACGCCGCCCTTCGCGCATTGCTCGAGGACTACCTCGAGCAGTCCCGCATCCACGACCAGGTGCCGATGGCCAACAGCGCCGTCGGCACATGCCTCGATCAGCTCACAGCCGTCGAGGAGGACCAATGAACACCGATCGCTTGCACCGCCAGAGCTCGCCGCGTTCTACACCGCCCACCGCGGAGCGCTGGAGCGGATCCTCCGCCGCCGCGTCCGCACGAGCGGAGCGGTGATCGAGGACGCCTGCCAAACCGCCTGGACGATCCTCTGCGCCCACCCCGACGTCGCCGTGCACGAGCACACGACGCTGGGATGGCTGATCACGACCGCGACCCGCGAGGCATGGAAGCACTCGCGGCACCTCGCCGAGCGCGAGACACCAGCCGGCGCGTTCCAACCGCCCGGCGACAACGCCGATCATGAGCTGGCCGAACCGGTCGGCTCGGCACCGGATCCGTGCGCGGTCGTGGTCGCGCGCGACGAGGCGAGCCGACGCCTCGCGATCCTGACCGATCGCGAGCGCGTCTACCTCGCGCGGGTGCCCGGCGAGCTGCTGGGAGAAGCCGACCAGCCTGGGATGAAGCTCGTGTCAAGCCGATCCGAGCAGGACCGGACCGGGAAGCTGTGACGCCTCATCCGGGGCACCCGGCCAGCGCGATCCAGAGCCACGGCTGATGATTGACTGACGCCGGCTCCATCGGAGACCGAACTTATAGTTGGAGCGTTGTGCTGCACGTCCATCGCGCTGATCGCGCTGATCGTCTCGTCGGCGCGCTCGCTGGCGTGCTTAGCGAGTCGTTGGCCGATCCGTTCGCCGCGGAGGTCGTCGCCGTGCCAACGCGCGGTGTTGAGCGCTGGGTCGCCCAGCAGCTGTCGGGTGCGCTGGGCGTCGGCGAGCGCGCCGACGGCGTTTGCGCCAACGTCCTGTTCCCGTCGCCGCGACTGCTGGTCGACGAGGTCGTCGCGGTAGCGTCGGGCTTCGAGGCCGACCGCGACCCGTGGCTGCCACAGCGCTTGGTCTGGCCGCTGCTGGAGACCGTCGATGCGCACCTCGCCGAGGCGTGGCTCGCCCAGTTGCGTGCCCATCTGGATCCGGGCCGCGGCGACCGCTCGCGCCGGCTGCGCGTTGTCGCGCACCTCGCCACGCTGTACGACCGTTACGCGGTCTATCGCCCCGAGCTGCTCATCGGCTGGTACGCGAGCGATGATGACGATCGCTGGCAGGCACAGCTCTGGCGTCGGTTGCGTGCGCGCGTCGGGCGCGCCGGGCCGGCCGAGCGTCTGGAGGCGGCGTGCCGCGAGCTGTGTGCTGACCCTGCCCTTTCGGCGCTGCCCGGGCGCGTCTCGCTGTTCGGTCTCACGAGCCTGCCCGTTCGGCACCTCGAGGTCCTTCGCGCGCTGGCCGAGGGCGGGCGTGACGTCCACCTCTTCCTGCTGGCGCCGTCGGCCGCGGCGTGGGAGGGCGTGACGGGCGCTCTGTGCCGTCACGACGCGCCGCTCGCCCGTCATGCGGTCGGCACTGTCTTCCTGCCCGCCAATCCGTTGCTGGCCTCGTGGGGGCGGGATGGCCGGGAGCTGCAGCTGGTGCTCGCGCGGGCCGCGGGGGGCGCGCGCGAGGTCGATCACAGCAGCACGGACGACAACAACACGGGAACGCTGCTTGCGCGGCTGCAGGCCGATGTCCGTGCCGACCGCGTGCCGACGCCGGGGTCCGAGGTCGACCCCAGCGTCCAGGTCCACGCCTGCCATGGCGCGGGACGCCAGGTCGAGGTTCTGCGCGACGCGATTCTGCATGCTCTGCAGGACGACCCGACCCTCGAGCCGCGCGACGTCATCGTTATGTGCCCGGACATCGAGACGTTCGCGCCGCTGATCCAGGCGACGTTTGGTGCCGGCGATCTCGAAGACGCCGACGACACCGCCACGTCGCGCGGCCCGACCGCCGAGCTGCGCGTTCGTCTCGCCGACCGCTCGCAGCGCGAGACCAACCCGGTGCTGGGTGTCGTCGCGCGGCTGCTCGAATTGGCGACCGCGCGCGTCACCGCATCCGAGGTACTCGATCTCGCCGACCGCGAGCCCGTCCGGCGGCGCTTCCGCTTCGCCCAGGAAGACATGGGCCGGCTGGAGGAGTGGGTCGCCGCCGTCGGCGCCCGTTGGGGATTCGACGCGCAGCACCGCGCTCCGTTCGGTCTGCAGGACGTCGTGCAGGGGACCTGGCACGCCGGGCTGGACCGCCTGCTTACGGGCGTCGCGATGACCGAGGACGAGCCGCGGCTGCTGCACGGCGTGGTCCCCTACGACGACGTCGACAGCTCCTCAATCG
>JADGPN010000432.1 GCA_017882465.1 Solirubrobacteraceae bacterium | reverse complement strand
ACGCGCAGCTCGCTTCTCGCCCGGTCGCGCGCGGCGAACAGCTGCTGCGGCAATAGGGGCCGATCGAGTCGATCAGCCGCTGCCACGGCTCCCAGCGGTTCGTCAGGCCTTGCTCGGACACGGTCAAGTAGTTCGTGAAGCACGATCGTATGGCGCACGTGGGCGTCTGTCGCCGGCACCTGTCTGCTCCGCAGCCTCACGCGCGACAGCCCACGTTCCGAAAATGGCGTTGACCACGCTAGCCGACGGCCAGTGCCCCGCCCCCAGACGCCGCAGTGCGTGCTCACCACGGCGGCGGGCGTGGGTGCGCGACCAGTCGTAGGACGACGGCCATCGGCCGTAGCGCTCGCGCCACTCCAGCATCGCCGAGATAACCAGCTCCCGCGTCCAGCGCCGCTGGATCGCACCGGGATGGCAGCGCTTGCAGTACGCGTAGGCGTCGCCCTTGCCGTTGCGCGCCTGCGTGTACGCGCCGCAGCCACGGCACACGCCCACGTAGCGCGCCTTGACCGCGCGTGCCTTCTCGCCGGTCGGGTCGTAGAAGTAAGCCTTGACCGTCGCTGGCGAGCGGCCGAGCCGCGCGGCGATCTCAGCGATAGAGAGTCCCTCCGCCTCCCGATAGTGCAGCGCAAGCGCCACCGCTCGCCGCCGCTCGGCCACTCGATCCACAACGGATCACCCTAGTCCGCCGAGGTGGCCTTTTCGCCGAGGTGGTCGCCCCCCGCTCCCCATCGTCACGCAGCTCGCCCTGCGACACCGACCCTCCGCGGGAGTATCGCCCGACGACGCCCGCGAAACGGCTAGAGCGGTCTGGTCAACCAACACTCCAAAGGAGGAGCCATGTCTCTAACAGAGATGCCGCTCGACGCCGCCGGCCATCGCCGTTCGCCGGTGACGATGCCGGGCTACCACCAAGGCCGCCCGCCGAAAAACAAAGGCCTACGGTTCCCGGCCGACCCGCCACCCGTCGAGGAGATCATCGCCGTCATGCGCGCCACCAGCAACAACGCGGACGGCGCCCGCCTGCGAGCGCTGATCATCGTGCTCTGGCGAGCCGGGCTGCGGATCAGCGAAGCACTCGACCTCGCCGAGACCGACCTCGACCGCGCGCGCGGCGCCCTCACCGTGCGCAGAGGCAAAGGCGGGCGGCGTCGCGAGGTAGGCATGGACCGGTGGGCGTGGGATCAGTTGACCCCGTACCTTGAGGTTCGCGCCACCCTGCCGGTCGGGGCGCTGTTCTGCGTAATCCACGGCCCAACCGCCGGGCGGCGCTGGGAGGCCTCCGCGGCTCGCAAACAGCTGCGTCGCACAGCGGAAGGGGCGGGCGTCCGCCGGCGCTTCGCGCCTCATCAGTTGAGGCATGCGCACGCTATCGAGCTCGCGCACAAGGGCGTGCCGCTGGTGACTATCCAGCGGCAGCTCGGCCATTGCAATTTGGGGGTCACCAACATCTACCTCCAGGGGATTGACAACGCCGAGATCATCGACACGGTCCATTCGCGCCCAGCGCCGGTGATCTCAGCCACCTCCGGACTGCGCACGGCGCCGTAGGAGCGGCCCTCTGATGATCTGCGGGCCGCGCGCGCACTCGGGCGGCCCGCAGCCCTCCCTTCGCGTGCGAGCAGGTGCGCACCCTCGGTCTTCGAGCGCCTCGCTGGTGGCGAATCCCAGGTCTCAGCCGATGTTGGCCACGAGACCTCTCGCCGCGCGAAAGCGGGGCCGTGGATCCATCGCGCCGCACGCGGTTGCTCATACACGCCGCCGAACGAAAGCGGGTGTTTCGGACCGACCGTCACGACGACCGGCGGGGCGACGCCGCGGCGGTCTCGCAGCTGGCGAGAAGCACGTCGCTGCTGAAGGCCGCGCCTCACACCTGCCTTCGTGCTCGTGCGGGTATTCCTCGCGGCCGGCGCCGGCGAGGCTTCTTGTGTCCGACACCGGCAGCGCGCGACGTGACCGGCCAGGTCCTCGCTTGCAGCCTGCTGGCGTGTCGGGCGAACACTGGATGCGTCCCGCCGGTACCGCCGGTGGTGGGGACACGTCTTCACCGTGCGCGCTATCCGGGCGAAGGAGGCGGGTTCCTGGTACCGGTCTGGTGGCTGCCGCGTCAAGGAGGCGTGTTCGTACTGCGGCGAGCGACTGCGCGTCCGGAGTTGGCCCAGTGCCGACCAGGTCCTCGTTCTGTGTCTCCTCCGGAACGCGGCGCTGCCCGCGCCGGTCAGGCGCGGGCAGCGTGCTCGGGGTTTCTGGGCTGCTATTTGCTATCGGCGATCAGCCGCAGCGTGTGCAGTCGTTCGCGTGGTTTCGGCGTTGTGTCGCGGGCGATTTCGCTTGGCCACCAGGCTCGCTTGCCGACCAGTGCGGTGAGTGCCGGTACCAGCAGCGTGGAGACGATGAATGAGGCGAACAGGATTCCGATCGCCATTCCGAATCCGGTCTGCGGCGTGGCGAGGTCGTCGTAGATCATCAGCGATCCGAACGATGTGGCGAGCACCAGTCCGGCGGCAGCCGCAGAGCCGACAGCCGCTGCGAAGACCTGCTCAGCGCATGCCGCGGGAATGCCACACGGTCCGGGGTCGCGTCTTCCCCTGCGCGGAAGGGGCGCCCGAGCTTGGCGTTCCGGCGATGTCGATTTTCGACCGGCGTATTGCAAGAGCCGGGTTACGAAGTGAGGAAGCGCTCGATGTCCGTAGCCTCGCTGTCGAGCGCCGCGGTCGGTGCGGGCCGGCCGAACCACGCCGGCTCGGGGCGGCCCTTCCTGACCGACCACGTGCCGGTCGCTACGCCGCCGTTGAGCGCGACGGGTTTGACCATCCCGCCGCCCTTCAGGACGTGCTGGTCGTGCCCGGCGGCCACGAACGGCTCGCGGGTGCGATGCCCGAGCATGAGGGTGTCGAACGCGGCGAGCAGCAGACAGGGCGGCGGGTCATGAGTGGGCCACGCGTCGAGCCCGGGCTGCGCTCCGGCCGCGTCGAGCGCCCGGCGCGCCTGTGTGATCGGCAAGGAGGACCACTTCGCGAGGTCGGTCGCGTCGCAGGGTCCGTAGCCTACGCGGTAGCGGGCGCCCATGATCGCGAGCGCCTCGTCGTGGTCGACGGGCGGCGGCGGATCGGCCGTGTGCAACAGGCCGTCGATGTCGGTGACGATCAGACCCTGGGTCGACAGCCACGGAACGAATGTGTTGATCGGACCCTGCTCAAGCGACGGGTGGCCTCGCTCGACGAGAGCGCGGAGCAGCGACGCTCGGTCGCGGGGCCGCTCGGCGCACAGCTCGATGACATCTCGGCGCATTGCGTTGACCTCAGCGACGATGCCGAAGCGTTCAAAGCGCGCGCCGAACGTTCGGGCGTTCCGCTCCGCCAGCAGCGCGTGCAGCCACGGACGATCGGACGCCGCGATCAGGTGCACCGTGCCGCGGACCGTCCACGTACGCAACAGCGGCGCGGCACGCACGGCGCCGCGAGTAAGGCCTGGAACGCGCGAGCGCAGCGCAAGCTGCGCAGCGCGCAGGTCCTGAGCCTGGACGCCGATAACAGCGCGCGCCGCTTCCTCGGCAGTGGTACATGCCGTCTCCGGCGTCAGTCGCTGCGCCGCAAGGCGAGCGCGCCGTAAGCGCTCCACAGTGTCCATTGGGGCAGATACTCACAGCAAGCCGAGATCCGAGGCGAGCATGCCGCCGGTCCTTGCGCCGCTTCTACTTTCACGACGGCACGAGCATCTCGTGCGGGAGGACTGCCTCGCTCCGCGCGAAAACTCTCACGCCGCCTGCCCAGAACCAATCGGCTGCTGCATCCCGCCGGATCCAGCATTGCAGCCAGAGCCCCGCTTTCGCTTGGTGACGAGCCTCCTCCGCTGCGCGGGCTCCGCCCTGCTTGGCGCGGCAAACGCGCCGCTACGGCCGGCACGCAGCTCGGCGGTAGACGCGGAGCTGCGACGTGCGCGATATCCGC
>JADGPN010000431.1 GCA_017882465.1 Solirubrobacteraceae bacterium | reverse complement strand
GCGACGGTCGCGCTTGGGGTGCGTTGCCGGGCCGCGCGTCGAGTACGACGTTCGGGCTCGGCCAGACGGTGGCTGGCGGGCGGTCGCGATCGTTCCCGGAGGACCTCTACTAGCTAACACGCGTAACACGCGTACCTATACATATATGGGTGTGCGATGCTATGCTGCGGGTGTACCGTGGTGTAAGCACACACGAAAGGGTCTGGTCATGGTCATGCGCTTCGCCCGTCCAGCCGCTCTGGTCTCGACGGTTTGGCTGTCCGTGATGGCGGCCGCGCAGCTCGCCGCGCTTCGGGCGGCTGGTATGAATGGCACGCCGCCGCCGCACGCCGCGCAGTTCAGGGCGCTGATCGGCACGCTGACGGACAATTGGACGTGGCTGGTGGCGACGGGTATCGGGCTGGTGTTGGTGCTGTTGGCGGGGATGATGGTGTTCGGGGACATCCGCGCTCCGGAGAAGCTGTTTCGCGTCGCCGGCGGGATCGTCGTGATTCTCGTTCTGATCCCTGCTGTCCTCGCCTGAGCCCCGCGCGACCGCAGGCGCTTTGTGATGGTGCGCGCGATGGTGATGATCCGCCGTTCGAGCCTGCTGGCGGCGGGCGTGCTGCTGCTGGTGGCGGCACCTGCCTGTGCCGCCGGTGATCACGGCGGTGGGTCCACGTTGGTGTTCGCTGATGTTCTGGGGATCGGTCATGCGGTTGGGGGCGTGTTCGGCGGGATCGGCCATGCGCTGCTGGGGGCGTTCTCGTGGACGTTTCAGTTGGCGGCGAACTTCATCCTGACCACGATCGGCGCGATCGTGCGGCTGTTGATCCCGCGCTCGTGGGCGAAGCAGGGCGTGCAGATCATGCAGTGGATCGTCCAGGTCCCCGACTATGCCGGTCAGGTCACCGGCCCGACGGGTCAGCATTCCTACGGGTTCGCGGGGATCAACGCGCTCAGGGATCTGTTCACGTGGATCGGCGCCGGCCTGCTCCCTCTGACGTTGGTGTTTGCGACGAGTCGGGCGATGGTCGGTCACGGTGATCACGTCGCGATCCCGCTCGTACGCGTCCTCGCGCTCGCAGCGCTGTTGATCTCGTACCCGTACTGGTGGTCGCAGGCGGCGGCGGCGGTCAACCAGATGACGCACATGGTGCTGTCGCTCGCACCGGTCGTGAGCGGCTTGCACAAGTTGATGCTGTATGTCGTGGACGGGGTTGCGTTGGGTGGTTGGCAGCTGATCGACCTGACGTTGATGGCGGCGATCGCGATCGAGCTGCTGGCGCTGATCTTCTTGAAGGTCGCGATCATTCTGCTCGGCGCGTTGCTGTACGCGACCGGGCCGGTCACGATCGGCCTGGTCGCGACCGATAGCGGCGCGACGATCACCCGGGCCTGGTGCAGCGCCGTCGGGATGCTGCTGGTGCTGCCGGTCGCGTGGGCGGCGGTGTTCGCGGTCGGCGCGCTGTTGATCAACGACGCCGGCACGGCCGGCCCGCTGATCGCCGGCCACAGCGACATCGGCACCTTGTTCGGCGGGGTGCTGCTCGCGATCGCCGGCCTCGCGAGCCTGTGGCTGTGCCTGCGCGCCGCGCGCGAAGCCGGCGGCCTGCTGCGCGTCCAGCTCGGCGGGATGCTCGCCCTCAGCCGCGCGCCACGCGGCACGACCAGCACCAGCAACGCCGCCGCCACCGGCGGCAGCGGCGCGCAGTCGCTTCGCACGTTCACGCGACGGGTCTCGGAGGCTGGTGGTGCGGCGGCCGGTGCGCTGGCCTCAAGCGGGCAGGCGGGCGCGCGGCTCGCGCATGCGGGAAGCATCGCCGCCGGGGTCGGCCGCCGCGGTGTGGTTGGAACGGCCGGCAGCGCGGCGCGCGCGGGAGCGGGGCACGCGGCTCCCGGCGCGGCGATGCTGATCGGACGCTCTCGCGCCGGCGCGGTCGCGGTGCAGATGGCGCGCGCCGGGACAGCGAGCTGGCAGAACAGCTCGCAGCGCGCACCCCGGGCCACTGGGAGCGGGGGGAGCGGCGCTGAGAGCGCCTCCGCCCACGCCGGCTCGACCGCCACGCCGACCGGGGCTCCCGGCGCGGCTACGGCCGCCGCTGGGGCCTCTGCGCGCCCTGGCGCTGTCTCCGGGGTGGGCTCGGTGCCGACACCGGCCCGCCCGGTAGCGGCAGGCCAGCCCGGCCGCGCACCAGAGCCACGTGCTGCTGACGCTGGCGCGAGCGGGTCTCGGACGGGCTCCCCGGCCCCGCCACCGAGCGCGCGTTCACAGTCATCAACCGGGGGCGTGCGCCCGCGGGATAGCGGCCCACGGAAGAAGAGCTGAGCGGGATGCGCACGTTCAGGCGCCTGAATGACCCGGAGCGCTATTACGGCCTGTCGTGGCGGGGGTGGCTCGCCGCCGGCGCCGGCGGCGGCGTCCTGTACGTGGCGGTCAGGGTGAGCCCGTTGGGGTTGCGGGCGACGATCACGATCGTGGTGCTCGCGCTCGCGTTCGTCGGCGTGATCCTGCACGGCCTGTCCGGTCAGGCGATCGGCCCCGCCCGCTACCTCGCCGTGGTGGTCCGCTACCGGCTGGCGTCAAAGACGCTGACCGTTCCCGAGCGGCCGGACAAGCTCGGGCTCGTGCTCGACAGCGCTCCCGACAGGGGCGCCGAGCCGGCCGGTGACGAGCCGGGGTTGCTGCCCGGGCTCGAGGAGCTCCGGGCGTGAGCCGGAAGGCGCGCACGGGGTCGCTGGGCGAGCTGTTGCCGCTCGCGGCGGTCGAGCCCGACGGGCTGCTGGTCACGACCGCCGGCCGGTACGTGCGGCTGATCCAGTGCCAGCGCGTTCCGAACACGATCACCGCCGACGAGAGCCGTCTGCAGATCCTCGAGCGCGCGTTCCGCGAGCTGTGCCGCGCGATCCCCGACCGCCAATCGCTCGTGATCTATGCGCAGACCGATCCGATCCCGATTCGCGACGCGCTCGCCGAGGACCGCGCCCGCGTGCAGGTCGCGTGCGAGCAGGACACCGCCGCCGACAACGGTGAGCTCGCCGCGATGCGCCGGCGGTTCCTGGCCGGGCTGACGCAGACCGTGTTCGCCGCCGCGGGCTCAGAGCAGCCCGCCGTGACCGCGCGCTGGTGGGTCGCGGTCCCCTACCAGCCCCCGGTCCCTGAGAGCCCCCGGGAGCAGTTTCGGCACGCCGGGATGCGCGCCCGCGGTATGACCGGTTGGGCAGGCCACCTCGCTGCGGCGGTCGGGAGCATGCAGCTGACCGGGCAGATCCAGGCCGCGCTCGCGGGCGCCGGGATCGAGACCTACCTCCTCGACGGCGTGCAAACACTCGCGCTGCTATGGGAGCGCGTTCACCCCGCCGCCGATCCCCCCGACCTCGACCAGCTCGCCGACGCCGTCAGCGTCGCTCAAGCGACCACAAGCGACGCGGCCGCCGAGCAGCGCCACCGTGTGCTGCGCGCCCTGTGCGACGGTGCGACGGCGGGGATCGACGCCGGCGACCCCGGGTTCCTGCGCCACGCCGACGGGACGCTCGAGGAGGTCGTGCATCTCGGGACCCCGCCGCTGCAGACCAGCCCGTGGTGGCTGGCGCACCTGCTGTCGTGCCCGCTGCCGACAACGGTCGCGGTCCACATCACCGTCGGGCACCGCGGCCGCGAGCAGGGCCGCCAACGCCGGCGGTGGAAACGGCTACGCGCCGCCGTCATGTACAAGCAGCGGCGCGGTCAGCTCGTCGGCTCAGACGAGGAAGAAGCCGTCGACGAGGCGCAGGCCGTCGACGCCGAGCTCGCTGGCGAGATCGGCGCGACCGTCTACCAGGTCGGGATCTACTGCGCGATCCGCGACCCCCGCGGCGAGCCACGCGAATTCCAGCGCCTGGTCGGCGACACCGCCCGCGAGTTCCACGCGCTCACGAACGCCCGCGTCGTCCGCGGCCGGCGGCTGTGCCTGCCCGGGTTCACCGCCACGCTTCC
>JADGPN010000430.1 GCA_017882465.1 Solirubrobacteraceae bacterium | reverse complement strand
AGGCTCCGCTTTGGTCGGGTCAGCTATCACACGAACCTGCTTGCTGGACTCGGTCGTGTAGCAAGCGGCTGATCTCGGCGGACGGGTGGACACGTCATGATGCTGAGAAGCACGCTCACCCGAGTATTCCGGTGGCCCACGAGACGCCAAAGGTGGCGGAGCAGTCAACGCAGCACGATCGATGCTGGGCCGTCCGAGGAGGTCAACGCCAGCGCACGCGTTTGACGGCCACATCGAACCCAACGACGTACGAATAGCCCCACCAAGTGCGAAACTTCAACGAACACGTCTAATGCGACGGCACCGGCGTGCAGACTCTGTTCGCCGTCACAAATCGAGATGAGTTCCATGCGCAGGCGCTCAGGGATCCCTTCCGGACGCCGTCCCGGGAGCCAGCGACGCCGTCTACGAGCTCGTGAACGAAGTTGAGTCCGCGGCGGAGCGGAGCGCCGGTCTGGGTGTCCGGCTGTCGATTGGCTTGCGCGACACGCACTCGTCCGCGTCGGGACAGGACAGGTGTCGTGGCCAGAGGGTGCGCTAGGCCGTCGCTCGCGCGATGCGCACCTCCTGTGGAAACGCCAGGCCACCCTCGTGGACGTACGGCGCAAGCCTCGCGCTGACATCGGCGATGACGAGCGCAACAAGTCGCTCGCGCGCTGCCGGGTCGCGGTCGGCGAGCAGCGCGGCCAGCGGCGTCGCGGCGAACTGAACACGGACGTATGCGGCGACGGACGCGAACCGAACAATCCGCACGACTGTCTCGACGCGGATGTCCGCGAAACCCGCGTCGGCGAACAGCCCGTGCAACTCCTCAACATCGGCGAGTGCATGCTCGCTTCGCTTCACATGCGACGCCCCGCGGCCGAGATGCCGATCCAGCGCATCGGACAGCGCGTGCGTCGCAGGATTGCGCTCGATAGCGCTGTACACGCTCACCCCAACGCGCCCGACCGGCGTCAGCGCACGCCGCATCTCCCGCAGCGCCGCTGTGCGATTGGTAAAGAACTGCAGCCCCAGCTGACTGAGCACGACCCCGAACTCGCCATCCTCGAACGGAAGTGCGAGCGCGCTGCCCTCGTACCACTCGATCGACACAGCGCACGCCAAAGCCTGCGAACGGGCAACGGCGAGCATGCCGCCGTTCACATCCAGCCCAGCGACATGCCCACCCTCCCCAACGCGCGCCGCCGCGACCCGGGCAACGACGCCGGTGCCGCACGCCACATCCAGCACCCGGTCGCCGCGCCGCACCCCCACCCGCTCCACGAGGTCGACCGCCCACGGCAACGTCACCGCCGGAACGAGGTAGCGCTCGTAAAGCTCGGGCGCATCACCCTCGAGTTGCCACCGCTCCGCATCGCCGATCATGCACACCTCTCCCACGACCGGCCCGAGCCTACAGAAGCTCCGACGCCGCCAGCAGATGGGTAGCGACATGACCTGAAATGCGCAAACCCGACCGGGTCGCGACAACCCCGCTCCACCAGAAGGGCTCCGGAGAACTCGGCTCTCCGTTCGCTGATCCTCCCCAGCGGACGCGCTGGCCGGCGGCTCCCGGCGTCTACCGCGAGGGGTCCGGGGGCGAGGCCGATGCCTGCGCTCGCTGGCAGAATGGTCTGAATGCCTGAGCACTACCAGCGTCCGGGATGGTTCACGACCAACGTTTTCAACCGGCTCGTGGCCGCGCTCACGCGCGTTGGCGTCAGCGTCTACGGCTCCCGTGTGCTCGAGGTGAAGGGCCGCAAGTCGGGCGAATGGCGCCAGACCCCGGTGAACCTGCTCCGCTACAACGGCACCGACTATCTCGTCGCGCCGCGCGGTCACACGCAATGGGTGAAGAACCTGCGTGCGAGTGGGGAAGGGAGGCTGCGCGTCGGCCGGCGGACAGAGCCGTTTACCGGGGTCGAGCTCGCCGATGACGAGAAGCCGCCGCTGCTGCGGGCCTATTTGAAGAAGTGGAAATTCGAGGTCGGGGTGTTCTTCGCCGGGGTCGGGCCCGACTCATCGGATGAGGAGCTGCGGCGGATCGCGCCGGATCATCCGGTGTTCCGGCTGACCAAAAGCTAGGACGGACGCGGCCAGCGCGAACATCGCCGCCTGTTCGCTGATCGTTCCCTTGGGTACACCGTTTTCGCGAAGCGAGGCGGAAACCGACCTGCGGCACCAACGCCGTTGCATTCGCGCCGTGTGAGCTCGCGACGCCAGAGTCCTCGCGCGGTCGACGCCAGTGGGTTCGCGACGGCTATCTCAGCGTGGCCGGTAGCTTACGCACGTGGCGACTGAGCGAGGGGCCGGAGCCCGGACGGGGCCGAGTCGTAAGCGGCAGGTTCTGAGCGCGGGCGTGCTCGGCGCGGTGGCGGGGGCGGCGCTGACGGGGCACCGCGGAGCGCGGGCCGCGTTGCGCGGCGCGGCAGCCGGGGCGGCTTTCCTGGGCGCGGCGGAAGCCGTGTCGCGGGCACGCCAGCGGCCCGGCCAGATTCCTGAGCTGTGGTCACGCATCCTCGCCAGCGGCGCGCTGGCCGCCCCAGCGGGCTGGGCCGGGGGACGGCTGAGCGGGACGGGACCGCTGACGGTTGGCACCGTGAGCGGCGCGGTGGCCGGGGCGCTCGGCCTGCGGCCGCAGAAGGTGGCGCTCGGTCCGGCGCTCGGGGCCGCGGTGGGCGGCGCGTTCGAGCTGCGCGACCGGGCCGCGGAACCGGCCGTGGTGGCGGCGACGAGCGTCGTGGCCTTCCGGGTGCTGTCCGCGCTGCTGTTCCGCGACCCGCAGCTCAGCATGCTGGCGGAACGGGTACAAGCCGAGGACCTGCCGTTCGTCGTGCCGCTGGAGTCACGCAGTCGGTACGTCGGCACGGGCTACGTCAGACAGCTCGCTGATGTGCTCGGCGGCATCTACACCGCGGACGCGGCCGATGTCGGGATCGTCGCCTCGCTGGACTCGCTGGCCGGCCCGGAGCTCGATCCCGCGCAAGTCGATCCGCTGGTACGCGAGTTCTACGAGCACACGACCCGGTTCACGCTCGACATCGTGCCCGAATGGCGACTGTGGGTACGTCCCGGCTACCTGCTGTACCGCAACCTGCTCGCAAGGCCGCTGGGCCAGGCGAGCGTGCCGATGAACCAGCGCGAGACCCAGCGCGGCATCCACAGCCGTATCGACACGATCACCGCTCCCGGCGAGGACGTGGTGGCGGTGCGTGGCTGGATCCGGTCGTTCACCGACAATGACGAACCCATCTATATCGGTATCTACACGACATATCGCGATGAGCAGCGCGGCTACGTCAGCGTCGGCTTCCCACTCCCCCAGGCCAGTTTCACCGCGACGCTCGCACCGAGGGCGCGGCCGGGCGGCGGGCTGATCCTGGCCAGCCGCAGCGAGCTGAAACACCCCGGCCACTACCTCGCGTACATCGACGCTGAGACGCGGGAGCTGACGACGGCCGCCGTGCAGGGCTTCGCCGAGCAACTCGACGTCTACTTGGAGGACGGCGAACTGCGCGCGGAGCACGCGTTCTGGGTCTTCGGCTTTCCGTTCATGGTGTTGCACTACCGGATGCACCGGAAGAGCTGAACCGGCGCCCAGGTGGCGTGAGCAGGTCTGTCCGCTGATCCTTCGCAAACGGACGCGTAGCCGGGAGTAGGGCTGGGAAGCCTTCCCGAGTGAGTCGTTTGCTGCGGATGGGCCGGAAGCAAGCACGGCGACGGTTAGCTGGCTTCCCACGACTTACACCTGGAGCAAGCGCTTTCCTGGAGTGCATTCGCTGCCGGTATCGCCCAGAGGCAGAAGCGACGTCGAGCACCGTCGCTCTCGCGAGAAGCGGCAGCGGGCGGCATCTCGGACGACACGCCTGGATTGGAACGCCAACAGCCACGCCGACCGACACGGCCACGACTGCCCGTCCGCCCCGGCGATGCAGCACTGTGGCGGCGCCGACCACTGCCGCCCTCCACCGTTA
>JADGPN010000429.1 GCA_017882465.1 Solirubrobacteraceae bacterium | reverse complement strand
CGCGGCCGGTGTTCTGATCGGAGCTCAAGATGCTTCTCCTGTGGTGTTCAAGAGGCACTGTGAGAGGGGCACTGACAGGGCCTCCCTGCGGTGCTGCGGTGGCCCTACTGTGGTGGTCATGAAATCCCGCAAACTTGGTTCCTCCGACCTCGAGGTCTCAGAGATCTCGCTGGGCTCGTGGCTGACCTTCTCCGGTGGCATCGCCTTCGAACAGACCCGCGCCTGCACCGACGCGGCCTTCGCCGCCGGCATCAACTTCTTCGACACGGCAAACGTCTACGGCCGCGGCGCCGCAGAGACCGCGTGGGGCGAGATCCTGTCGAGCCGTCCGCGCGAGTCGTACGTGCTGGCGACGAAGGTCTGGGGCCAGATGTCCGACGACCCGGCCGACCGCGGATTGTCGGCGCCGCAGATCGCTCAGCAGATCGACGCCTCGCTTGCCCGGCTGCGGACCGAGTACGTCGACCTCTACCAGGCGCACCGCTTCGACCCGGCCGTCCCGATCGAGGAGACGATCGAGGCGCTCCAGCAGGTCGTCAGCTCCGGCAAGGCGCGCTATCTGGGCTTCAGCGAGTGGACCCCCGAGCAGGTCCGGGCGGCGATCGACATCGCCGGCCCTGACCTGTTCGTCTCCTCGCAGCCGCAGTACTCGATGCTGTGGCGGGCCCCCGAGGCGCAGCTGTTCCCGCTCTGCGCGGCCAACGACATCTCGCAGATCGTCTGGTCGCCGCTCGCCCAGGGCGTCCTCACCGGGAAGTACCGCCCCGGCCAGGAGCCTCCGGCCGACTCGCGCGCGGCCAGCAGCGAGATGAACATCGCGATGAACCTCGTGACGAACGACGCTACGCTTGAAGCTGCCGAGCGCCTGCGGCCGATCGCCGAGAGGGCAGGGCCTCTCGATGACCGAGCTCGCGCTCGCCTGGGTGCTGCGGCGCCCCGAGATCGCATCGGCGATCGTCGGCGCGTCCCGGCCGGAGCAGGTGCACGCCAACGCCAACGCGTCCGGCATCGAGCTCACCCTTGACATCATCGCCGCGATCGACGAGGCGCTCGGCGACGCGCCGATCAAGGAGCCCACACTCGCACCGATGGCACGGCCCGGAGTCACCCACCGCTAAGGCGTGGACATGACCAACGACATCACCGAATTCCTCACCTCCAGGCGAGCCAAGATCACCCCCCAGCAGGCGGGTCTGCCGACCTACCCCAAACGCCGTGTCCCGGGACTGCGCCGCGAAGAGGTCGCCTCGCTGGCCGGGGTCAGCATCGACTACTACAGGCGCCTTGAGCGCGGCAACGTCAGCGGCGCGTCGGAGAGCGTGCTCGAAGCGCTCGCGTCAGCGCTACAGCTCGACGACGCCGAGCGCGCTCACCTGTTCGACCTCGCCCGCGCCATCAACCCGAGCGTCCCAAGGCGTCGCCGACCGGTGGGCCAGCGCGTGCGGCCGGTGGTGCAGCGCATCCTCGACTCGATGAGCATGCCGGCGGTCGTGCGCAACGCCCGCGTCGACTACCTCGCCGCCAACCAGCTCGGCCGGGCGCTCTACGCGCCGCTGTTTGAGAGCCGTGAGCAACCGGCGAACAGTGCCCGGTTCACCTTCCTGGCTCCGGTCGCCGTCGACTTCTACCGCGACTGGGAACGCGTGGCGGACGACCTCGTCGCCCACCTGCGCTCCGAAGCCGGCCGCAACCCGTATGACCGGGGCCTATCGGACCTGGTCGGGGAGCTGTCGACCCGCAGCGGCGAGTTCCGCACCCGATGGGCGGCGCACAACGTGCGCTTCCACCAGACCGGTGCCAAGCGGATCCACCACCCGCTCGCCGGCGACCTGGAGCTGTCCTACGAGACGATGGAGCTCTCGGCCGACTCAGGGCTCAATGTCACCGTATACACCGCGGAGGCCGGGTCCGCGTCCCAGCAGGCGCTTGACCTCCTCGCGAGCTGGACGGCCACGCCTGACCAGGCGCACACGGCCGGGGTCAGCGACGACACAACCAGCCGCTGAGGGCGGCCCATGATCTTCAAGTTCAGATGACAGAGCGCCGGCCGGAGTGCCGGGCGGCGAGACAGGAGGAACCCATGGAGCATCAATCGCTGGGACGCACCGGCGTCTCGGTCAGCAAGCTATGCCTCGGCGCCATGATGTTCGGCGACTGGGGCACCAAGGATCACGACGAGAGCATCCGGATCATCCACCGCGCGCTGGACGCGGGGATCAACTTCATCGACACCGCCGACGTCTACTCCAGCGGCGAGTCCGAGATCATCATCGGCAACGCGCTGGCCGGCGGCAAGCGCGACGACGTGGTGCTCGCCAGCAAGGTGCACATGCCGATGGGCGATGACCTCAACCAGCGCGGCAACTCGCGCCGCTGGATCATCAAGGAGGTCGAGAACTCGCTGCGGCGTTTGGGGACCGACTGGATCGACCTGTACCAGATCCATCGCCCGGACCCGGACACCGACATCGACGAGACGCTCGGCGCACTCAGCGACCTCGTCCACCAGGGCAAGATCCGCTACATCGGCCACTCCACCTTTCCCGCCTCGGAGATCGTCGAGGCCCAGTGGACCGCTCAGGAACGCGGCCGCGAGCGGTTCCGCTGCGAGCAGCCGCCCTACTCGATCCTCACCCGCGCGGTCGAACACGACGTGCTCCCCACCTGCGCGCGCTACGGGATGGGTGTCATCCCTTACAGCCCCCTCGCCGGCGGCTGGCTCTCGGGCCGCTACCGAACGGACGCCGAGGTGACGGGGCCGATGTCTCCCGCGCGTCAGCGGCTCGCCAACCGGTACGACATGTCGCTGCCGCCTAACCAGCGCAAGCTCGACGCCGCCGAGCAGCTCGCCCAGCTCGCCGACAAGGCGGGCATCTCGCTCGTCGAGCTAGCAATCGCGTTTGTCCTGCGCCACCCCGTGGTAACCGCGGCGATCATCGGCCCGCGCACGATGGAGCACCTCGAATCTCAGCTCACCGCAGCTGACGTCGAGCTCTCCGACGACGTGCTCGATCGCATCGACGAGATCAACGCGCCGGGCGTGACCATCAACTCCGCCGACAACGGATGGACCACTCCCGCGCTGCAGGCCCTCGCGCGACGACGCTAACCAGACTCACACGACATCCCCAGGAGGGGCATTGACATGCAGATCACAAGAAGCAGCATCGACACCGGCAAGGGCCCCGAGGAATGGTTCACCGGCAACGTCTACATCGACGCCGTCGCGGCCGCGCCTGCCCCCGCGCGGGTGCAGGCCAACCTCGTTCACTTCACCCCCGCCGCCCGGACCGCGTGGCACACCCACCCGCTCGGCCAGACGATCTACATCACCGAGGGCGTCGGCCTTTGTCAAAAGCGCGGCGGCCCCATAGAGGTCATCCGCCCCGGAGACCGCGTCTTCTTTGAACCCGATGAGGACCACTGGCACGGCGCCGCCCCGAACCGCTTCATGGCCCACCTCGCCCTCAACGAGGCCGACCACGACCACGTCACCGCCAACTGGGGCGAAAAGGTCACCGACGAGGAGTACTCCACCGCTCCCACCATCAGCCACTAACCCTCAACACAAGAGCACGGAAAGCTCCTGGCGGTCAATCCTTTCGGAATCATCTCAGGACCGCCTCGACGGGCCTGAGATCGCTTCCGCCATTTCGCCGATGCCGACGTCGCTCTCCCTTTGATCTGAGCAGACGCGGAACTCTCGGCAGGCGCTCGTCGCGCTCCGCCTCTCCGGAAGCCAGCAGGCTTGGGCCTTGGACCTGCCTAGGTTTGCGTGATACCGGCGAATCGGGGGGAGCGGACCCTTCTGCTGGCGAAGTCCACGCCGAGTGAGGCGTCGATCGGTCCAGGGTCCCACCGGATCACTACGCGTTCTTCGTGAGCGTGTAGCCGCGCTCGGCCTTGGCCACTTCGCCGGTCTTCGAGAGCTTTGAGAGCGTCGTGCTCACACTCGCCCGGCC
>JADGPN010000428.1 GCA_017882465.1 Solirubrobacteraceae bacterium | reverse complement strand
TTGGCTGAGGCACACGTCGAAGGAGAAGGTCAATCCCGTCAGTGAGATGTCGTCCATGCGCCGGCCGATCGCCCTGGCGGCAAGGTTGTATTCGATGGCTTCGCCGAAGTCGCCGACCAGCGCGGCCCGCGTTGCCCGGGTCCGCTCCAGATGCCAGCGCGCCAGCGGCAGGCGCAGCTTGTCGACGACTGCGCGCAGCTGGGCGAGTTCGGCGTCCATGACCGCGATGTTGCCGACCTGCATTGCGGCGTCGAAGCGCCACAGGTGTCCCCACATCGCTGCCTGCGGCACGTGGCCTGCATCGGCGAGCGAGATGGCCCGCGTCCCGATGGCCAGCCGCTCAGCGACGAAATCGTCGGCCACGAGGGCAAGGTGCCGGGCGCGGAGGGCCTCGAACTCCGCCACCGGATCGGCACTGGCGGTGGCAAGCTCCAACGACTCCGCGGAGAGCTCTTGCGCCTGGGCAAGAGCGCCGTCGAAGCCCTCGTGGCTCGGGCCGGCGACCAGACATGCCAGTTCCGCCAGCACCCTGGCCCGCGGGACTCGCTCCGACTCGGGAAGGACGGCCAGCGCCCGCTCACAGAGCCGGCGTACGGCCACGCGGATGTCCGGATCGCCGCTGACGCCCTGCACGACTGTGCACGCCTGCGCGACGAGGTCGAAGCGTTCGGCGCCTGCGGCGAGGGGAACCACGGCCGCGGCGGTTTCCAGCGCTGCCCGGTAGGCGCCGCAGCCGCTTTGAGCGCCCGCGAGTTCCAGCAGCGCCTCGGCACGTTCGCCGGCCGGCCCTGCACCGGTGGGCCCTTCCCCGGCGGGTGCTGCACCGGCGGGCACAGGGCTGAGGTGGGACAAGGCCAGCTGGGCGAAGCGGACGGCCTCCTCGTAGGCGAAATCGGCGGCCGCGACTCGAGCCGCTCTCCGTGCCCACAGGCCTGCTCTGCGGCGACTGAGCTGATCGGATGCCGCACGCGACCAGTGCGTCGCGACCTCGGCCGCGCGCATGCCTGAGTGCTCCGCCTCGGCCTCGGCCTCGAGCGCCAGGGCGATTCGCCGGTGCCATCCCGCGCGTTCGGCGCGATCGAGGTCTCCGTAGACGGCGTCGCGCACCAGGCTGTGCGAGAACCTGCACAGCCCGGGTCGTGCCGAGTCGCCGAGCACGCCGGAGGACATGGCCCCGTCCAGCGTGACAGCGACCTCGCTCGACGTCCGGTCACACGCGCGCGCCACAACGGAGAGGTCGAACTCTTCCCCGATCGCACTCGCCGCGCCGAGCAGGCGTACGCAATCCGCGCCGAGCGGGTCCAGCGAAGCCGCAACGAGGCGGCGCAGCGCCGGCTCACGCTCAACTGCCCGCTCCACGGCGGCCGGGTCGAAGACGTCGGGGCCGCCGGGCACCGCGACACGCCCCAGCACCCGCACGTACAGGGGATTGCCAGCGGCCCGCTGGTGCACGAAACGTGCCCATTGCGGGTCGCTCCGCGCGCCGACTCGAGCGAGATAGTCGACAACTTCGCCTGCGGTGAACGGGGACAACCGCACGATCGCGACGCCAGGCTCACGGATCAGCTCGGCAAGAACGCCGGAACTGTCGCGGTAGGTGGCAACGATCAGTATTCGTGAGTCATGCAGCTCGGCCGTGACGTGGCGGAGCAGCGCGAACGATGCGCTGTCGGCCCAATGCAGATCTTCGAGGACGAGGACGAGCCCGGCCGGCTCGGCCTCCGCTCGTAGCAGGTCGACGACGTCGTCGAACAGCTGCAGGCGCGCGGTCGAGGCTGCGTCCGGGGAGTACCTGCGTGCCGCGTCCAGACCGCGCACCAGTCGCCGCCACGGCCACAGCGGCGTCCCGCTCGCGTCCTCCCTGGCGCGCCCGATCCGCGCGGGCACGCCTTGGGAGCGGGCCACCTTGACGAACTCCTCGACGAGCCGCGTCTTGCCGATGCCCGCCTCGCCTTCGATGGCGACCAGCCGGCCGCGCCCGTCGAACGCTTTCCCGAGCCAGCCGCGAAGGTCGTCCAGCTCACGCGCACGCCCCACGAAGACGTCGGGATCGGGCACCGGCGTGGACACGTCGCCAGTATCAGCCCCCGCGGCGGTGCGCCGCGGGCGCAGATGCGTACCGCGGATCCGTACTCGCACTGATGGCAGACCGGCGCGACGCGCCGATGCTTGCGGCTGTCAGCACGACAGAACGTGGGAGAGGACAACGGTGATGTACGCAAGGCTTCAGACGGCGCGGTCGTTGCCTGTTGAGGCTCGCGGGGAGAAGTCCCGCGGGCTTGTGGACGCAGTGCGCGGCCAGCCCGGCTACGAGGGCATCTGCCTGGCGACCCAGATCGGGGGTCCGGCGGGAGTCTGCCTCACGTTATGGGAGACGAGCGAGGACGCCGAGGCGTCCCCGGAGCGCACCCGCGCGCAGCGGGGCCCGCGGCCTTTTCCGTTGGCGAGCGACGACGTCTACGAGGTGATCGACTATGTCCGCCACAGTGAGCCCATTGACGCGGCCGCGATCGTCAACCTGGTGTGGTTCGACGGCCCTCGTAGCGCCGAGCAGCAGTCGGCGGACGACTTGGCCGGGACGCGGATCAAGCGCGCCCTGGACACCGTGGACGGTCTCGTGGTCGATTACGTTCTGCGCCGTCCAGACGGGTCGATGGTTGTGGCGGCGTTCGCCAGGTCCGTCGAGGCGGTCGAGGCCGTGGGCCGCGCCATCATGAGCAGCGAGCTGCTGGCGGGGGAGGACCCTGCCCTGCTCGCCGGCCCCGACCGCACGATGGTCTGCCGGGTCTTCGCACTTACGTTGGCGCAGGTGGCCGTCTGAGTCGGCGCGGCGGGCGAGCCTTCGTCCCCTGAGCCGCGAAGCCGGCACGGGCTCCTGTCGGGGTCCCGTGCCGGCTCGCGTCACGCCCAACTTCTGCAACTCGCGGCCCACCACGACCCGCGCTGTGCGTTCGCGCCGGCTCCCGCTCCGCCCTTCTGATCATCTACTTGGCTTGTTCCCGGGGTGGGAGGCTTCACTCCGGGACTGCTCGCGACCGCCGGCCTGTGTACGGTCGCGCGTATGACGCCGCGGCCGAGCGACCGAGACGCCCGGCCGATGCGCGAGCGGATGCTTGCCGGGGACCTCTACATCGCTGACGATCCCGAGATCAGCGAGCAGCTCCGCGCCGCGCAGGACCTCATGGCCGCCTACAACGCCACCTCGTCCCGGCAGCGCCCTTTGCGCCGTCGGCTCATCGCGGAGCTGCTCGGGTCGGTTGGGGAGGGTACCGAGATCCGCCCTCCGCTGTATGTGGACTACGGCTACCAGATCACCATTGGCGCTCGCTGCTTCGCCAATTACGGGCTTGTCGCACTCGACGTCGCCCGCATCACCATCGGCGACGACGTTCAGATCGGCCCGAACGTTCAGCTGCTGACTCCCACGCACCCGGTCGAGCCCGAACCCCGACGCGAGAAGTGGGAAGCCGCGAAGCCCATCACCATCGGAGACAACGTGTGGCTCGGCGGCGGCGTCATCGTGTTGCCCGGCGTCACGATCGGGGAGAACACGGTCGTCGGTGCCGGAGCCGTCGTCACTGGACACCTTCCGGCCAACGCCGTTGCCGTCGGCAACCCCGCGCGCGTGGTCCGCCTTCTGACCGAGACCGCGACGGAGATCGAGGCCGAGGCCGAGACCGAGACCGAGACCGAGCGATCGGCGAGCCGGGACCAGCGCTGACGCCCCGCCCCTGGGGCAGATTTGCTGTGCGCCCGACCGTTCGGTGCTGTGCGCCCCGGCACGGCTGCCGGTTCTGCCTGCCGCCTGTCACGGCGCTGGCGGCCCCTGGACATCAGCGCGCCGTTGATCGTCCGTGCCTGCCGCCTCGACCTGTGCTCGCGGCTCGCCCGGGGTATGCGCGGCGGGTGTCGCCGAGGCACCCACGGCGACGCGCTTCGCCCCCTCCGGGCCCGGGCCCGGGC
>JADGPN010000104.1 GCA_017882465.1 Solirubrobacteraceae bacterium | reverse complement strand
CGGGAGCGACGGGACTCGAACCCGCGACCTCCGGCGTGACAGGCCGGCGCTCTAACCAACTGAGCTACGCCCCCCTTTCGGGGAGAAGCAAGTATGGCAAGAGTGGCGCGATGCGGCACCGCGCGTCCGGGGGGCGGTGTTCGAGCGGCCCCGGACCGCTGACACGGCAGCGCAACTCCGGCGCAGCACCCGTGTTTCAGGGCCCGTAACAAACTCCCGCAGGTCGCGCCCGACCCGGCCGCGGGCGCGCTGTGGGATCAGCGACGGGGGCCCCTGGAAGCGGGTCCCCGTCGTCGTTAACGGGCGTGCCGGCTGCGCTCAGCGGCCCGGTTGGGGGGAGGCGCCGCGCGAGGCCGCGAGGCGCATGGCCCGCCGGACGCCTTCGGGCAGGTACCAGTTCCAGTCGCCCAGCAGCTTCATCGTGGCCGGCACGAGCAGCGCGCGAACGATCGTCGCGTCGAGCAGGATCGCCACCGACAGGCCGATCCCGAACTCCTGCAGGCCCACGAAGCTCCCCGCGCTGAAGCCGGCGAAGGCGGCGATCATGATGATCGCGGCTGCGGTGATGATCCGGCCGGTGTGTTCGAGGCCGAACGCGATCGAGTGCACGTTGTCGTGGGTGCGGTCCCACTCCTCGCGCATGCGCGAGAGCATGAACACCTCGTAGTCCATCGAGAGTCCGAACAGCACCGCGAACAGGAAGATCGGGATCCAGCCCTCGATCTGAGGCGAGGTGTTGAGGCCGAGCAGCGTGTGGCCGACCCCGTCCTGGAAGAACAGCACCAGCACCCCGTAGGCCGCGGCCACCGAGAGCAGGTTCATCAGCACCGCTTTGATCGGCAGCACCACCGAGCGGAACGCCCGCAGGAGCAGGAAATAGCTGATCACGAGCACCGCGAGTACCAGCCACGGGAAGGCCCCGTAGGCCTTGGCCAGGAAGTCCACCCCGAATGCCGGGGCCCCGGTGAGGACGACGACGCCGGCTGGGAACGCCGCCACCGGTATGTAACGGTTGCGGATCCTGTGGACGAGGTCGATCGCCGCCTGGGTGCCCGAGTCGCTGAAACCGGCGGCTCGGATCTGGGCGATCTGGTTCGCCGGGTCGAGCAGGCTCGCCGCATGAGCACGCTGAACTGTGAACAGCGACGGGCCGACGACGGTCCGGGCCTCAATCGCGTGATCGGCGCGCAGCGCCGACATCAGCCGCAGCTCGGCGGCGACCACCGGAGCGGCGAGCGCGCCTCCGGGGCGACCGGTGTCCACCACGATCTGCTGCGGGGCGAGCGCACCGGGACCGAGCGTTCCCTCGAGCACGTACAGCCCGTCGGTGGCGTTCGTTCCCCTGGGGACGCCGCGATTGTCGCCTCCGGTGACCCTGAGATGCAGTGCCGGGAACGCGAGCGCCAGCATCAGCAGCAGGGCGCCCACGAACACCGGCACGGGATGGCGCATGATCGTGCGCGCGAGCCGAGTCCAGAAGCCGGTGTCGCTCGCGGTCCGGCGTTCGATGACTCGCTTGGGAATCACCCGCAGCGAATTGACGCGCCGTCCCATCACCGACAGCAGCGCCGGCAGCAGCGTCGCCGAGGCGATCACGCTCACGACCGGAACCAGCAGCCCGCCGATTCCCATCGAACGCATGAACGGCAGCGGCATGAAGGCCAGCAGCGTCAGCCCGACGGCGACCGTCATGCCCGAGAAGATCGTGGCTCGGCCGGCGGTCTCCATCGTCCTCAGCAGCGCCTCGTGCGTGTCCTCGGTCTTCTCGAGCTCCTCCCGGAACCGGAACACGACCAGCATTGAGTAGTCGATCGCGATCGCGATCCCGAGTAGCGAGACGATGTTGGTCACATACGTCGCCATGTCGATGGCGTGGGCCACCAGCCACACACCGCCGAGCGTGGTCGGGATCGTGACGGCGGCGAAGATCAACGGCACCGCGACCCCGCCGACGGTGGCGAACATGAACAGCAGCACGATCAGCGCGATCGGAAGTGCGATCGACTCCCCACGGGCCAGGTCGTTGTTGTAGATGGGCTGCGTGTCGTGATTGATGGCCGGGAAGCCGGTCACGTACAGCCGTGCTCCGGGAATCTGACCGACCGCGGTCCGCACCGCTGGGGTGCGGTTGGACGCCGGAGAGTTCTGCAGGGAGGTGTTCAGCTGCACGTACGCGACGCTGGGCGACGCCACCTGGACCGGTCCAGCCTTCCCGTTCGCGAGCGCGGCCGCGCCTCGCTGGGCGGCGGTCTCGACCGCGACCGGCTCCAGCGGTGCGCCGGTCGTCGATTGCGCCACCAGCGTGAAGGCGCCGTCGCTGCGCTCGTGGAACTTGTCACGCAGCAGCGTCAGTCCCCGCTGCGAGTCCGAGCCCGGGACGCTGAACTGATTCGAGAGCAGCGAGCCGACGTTCGTCGCCGCGGCGACGCCGAGCACGAACAGCACCGACCAGACGAGCAGCACGAGCCGGCGATGGCGGAGGACAACCTCGGTGCAGCGGCGCATTCCGGTCTCGATATTACGGATCTGGGGACGCCCGTCCAGGCGCTTTCACGGCCCGTTCACCCGAGCGCCGGCGGCACCCAGCCGCCGACGCGCGCTCGAGCTCGATCGCGACCGCGATCGCGGTCGATCCCGGCCGCCACCTGGACGCCGAGCGGCAGGCCGTCCGCAGTCAGCCCGAGCGGCTCGGTCACCGGCGCTACGGCCAGACCAGGGTGCCCACGGAGGAGACGAACCGCTCGTAGCGCTCCGGGGAGTAGCCCTCGGGATCGTGCAGCAGCATCCGCCCGGCCTCCTCGCCGAGGCTCCGGATCGCCCGCGCGGTCAGCTCGATGTCGAGCCCGGCCGGGAGCTCGGAGCGCCCGATCGCCCAGCGGACCAGGGCTTCAATGCGCGCGAGCATGTCGGCGCGGTTGGACTCGACGTGGTCGCGCACGATCGCGGGCGTGCCGTCGAGCGGGAGCAGGATGATCCTCCAGGTCGCCGGCCGGCTGGCCACGGCGTCGAGGAACCGCCGGACACCCTGTGGCAGCAGCTGCTGGGGATCCCGGTCGCCCGGGTCACGCGGGACGATCGCCTCGAGCTGCTCGAGCGCGTAGATCTCCTCCCGCTCGACGAGCGCGTGCAGCAGCCGCGCCAGATTGGGGAAGTGGTCGTAGACGACGGGACGGGTCACTCCGGCCGCGTTGGCCACCGCCTCGATCGACACGCCGCTGTAGCCCTGCTCGAGGATCACGCCGAGCGCAGCGTCGATCAGCTGCTCGCGGCGCTGCTCGCGTGGCATGCGCGGCGCGTAGCGCCGGCGAGGCGCGAGCGGGGCATCCGGTGTACGCGGGCCCGGGCCGGGTGCATCCACGCTCAGCCTACCATCCCGAACGGCAAGCTACGCAAGCGTAGCTTCTGCACACCCGTGTTCGAGCGCCCGACGCGCTCGTCATACCCGGATGCTCGCCGGTGCGCCGGTGCGCCGGTGCGCCGGTGCGCCGGTGCGCGAGCACATCGGGACCGTGTTCCTGACCCAACGGCGAGCGGACCACGTCAACTAGCGGGTCGACACGACTCCCAGCATCCCGATCCCGGGGGCCGTCTGGGCGGCGGCCAACAAGCCGGTGATCGGCCAGCTGCTCAAGAGCATCGTCAAGGAAGCCGAGCGCCGCTCGAGCGCGGTTTGATCCGTTGGTGGCGGGCTGCCGGCCCGCAATACTTCGCGTCGTGCCGATTCAGCGCTCGACGGGCATGCCCCACCTCGACGCCCAGGCGGATTTCGCCCGGGCTCGCCGCCGGGGCCAGCTGGCGCGCCTGGGGGGATGGCTGCTGCGCGTGCCCGATGACGTCGGGGTGATCCTTCCCTACGAGGAGGTCGTGCGAGAGCTCGGGTTCGCCAGCGAGCGCGAGCTCGGCCGCGAGGTCGTCTCGCTGGACACGATCGTCGGCACCGTCGACCGTACCCGCGACTTCGACCGCAGCTTCCGGCCCACCTCACCGCGGACGCGCGGGCGCTGGGAGGGAATCGCGACGGCGATGCGCCGCGGGCAGGCGATGCCGCCCATCTCCCTCTACCGGATCGGCGAGATCCACTTCGTGCGTGACGGTCATCACCGCGTCTCGGTGTCCCGGGCGCTGGGTCGCACCGACATCGACGCGAACGTGACCGAGGTGCAGACCCGGGTCGGCGCCGAGCGCGCGATCGAGCTCGCCGACCTGCCCCAGAAGGGCCACGAGCGACTGTTCTGGGAGCGGGTCCCGTTGCCGGCGCCGGCGCGCGCAGAGATCACCGTCACCGACCCGTGGCAGTACGCGGTACTGGCGGAGGGCGTCGAGGCCTGGGGCTTCCGGGCCATGCAGGATCGCGAGGAGCTGCTCGACCGCGAGACCGTGGCCCGGATGTGGCTCGAGGAGGAGTACCGCCCGGTGGTCGCGCTGCTGCGCGAATTCGGTCTCACGACCGGATCCGGCACCGACACCGATGTCTACATTCACGTCGCGGCCGAGCGCTACCGCCTGCTCCGCACCCGCGCCTGGAGCGACGAGGTGCTCGAGCGGCTGCGCCTGCAGCGATGAGCGTCCGGCGCTCCGGGCCTGACGCGGTCCGAAATGGCCGAGGCTCAGTCGACCTTGCTGTGCGTCAGCAGGCTCCGCCCGCTCTCGGGATCGAACAGCTGCAGCCGTGAGGAGTCGTACCACAGCTCTCCCGGCTCGCCCTGCTTGACCGTGCTGGCGGCGTCGAGGCGGGCGACCACCTGCGTGCGCGATCCGGCGTGCGGGATCTCGCCGACGCCCGAGTCCTGGGCCAGCTCGTCGAGTTCCTGTGAGGCCACCCGGCCGGACTCGACGTTGAAGTACGCGTAGTACTCCGACCCCATCGACTCGAGCACATCGATCGTGACCGGGAACTTCACTCCGCTGGGAGGATCGTGGACCAGCCCTGAATCCTCGAAGTGCTCGGGACGCATCCCGGCGATCACCTGTCGGCCCTTGGCCGGGCCTCCGCCGCCCTCGAGATCCTGGCGCGCCTCGTCGGACAGCCGCACGTCGCCGATCGGCAGCTTGACCACGCCGTCGGCGAGCTCGCCGGGGAGGAAGTTCATGCTCGGCGAGCCGACGAACCCGGCGACGAACAGGTTCGTCGGGTTGGCGTACAACTCACCCGGTGAGCCGACCTGCTGTAGCACGCCGGAGCGCATCACCGCGATCCGGTCCCCGAGCGTCAGCGCCTCCGTCTGATCGTGGGTGACGTAGATCATCGTGGTGCCGAGCTGCTGCTGCAGGCGCGAGATCTCGGTTCGCATCTGCACCCGGAGCTTCGCGTCGAGGTTGGAGAGCGGCTCGTCCATCAGGAACGCCTTGGGATCGCGGACGATCGCGCGGCCCATGGCCACGCGCTGGCGCTGCCCGCCGGAGAGGTTGGCGGGCTTGCGTTCGAGGTGCTGCTCGAGGTCGAGCACCTGCGCCACCTCGTTGACCTTGCGATCGATCTCGGCCTGCGGCGTTTTGGCCAGCTTGAGCGCGAAGCCCATGTTCTCGCGCACGGTCATGTGCGGGTAGAGCGCGTAGTTCTGGAACACCATCGCGATGTCGCGGTCCTTGGGGGCGCGATCGTTGACCAGCTCGCCGCCGATCTTGAGCTGTCCGTCCGAGATGTCCTCGAGCCCGGCCACCATCCGCAGCGCCGTGGACTTGCCGCATCCCGACGGCCCGACCAGGATCATGAACTCGCCGTCGGCGATCTCCAGGTTCAGGTCCTTGACGGCCTCATAGCCGTCGCCGTAGCGCTTGGTGATGTGCTCCAGAGTGATATCGGCCATGGCGGCTCTCCTTCCGCGGGGCTCAGCCCTTGACTGCGCCCGCCGTCAGCCCGGCCACGATCCGGCGCTGGAACAGGAGCACGATGACGATGATGGGGATGGTCACGACGACGGCGGCCGCGGCGATCGAGCCGATCGGCGCCGTAAACTGAGACGCGCCGGGGAACGAGGCGATCGCTGCCGGCACGGTCTCGGCCTTCGAGGTCGACGTCAGCGAGACCGCGAACACGAAGTCGTTCCAGCAGAACAGGAACACCAGGATCGCTGTCGTGAACACGCCTGGCGCCGCCAGCGGCGCGATCACCTTGAAGAAGGCCTGGAACGGCGTGGCGCCGTCGACCTGGGCCGCCTGCTCGAGCTCCCACGGAATCTCCCGGAAGAACGCGGACAGCGTGAAGATGGCCAGCGGCAGCGCAAAGGTCATGTACGGGATGATCAGGCCGGGCCAGGTGTCGTACAGACCGATGTTGCGCCACATGTTGTACAGCGGCCCCACGATCGAGATCGGCGGGAACATCGCGATCGCCAGTGCGAACACGAGGATCAGGCGCTTGCCGGGGAAATCGAGGCGGGCGATCGCGTAGGCGGCGAAGCAGGCGAGCACGACTGAGATCAGCGTGGCGATCAGCGCGATGCCGATCGAGTTGCGCAGCGCGTCGGTGAACAGGCTCTGCTTGAAGATCCCGCTGTAGTTCGTCCACGTCCACTTCGTGGGCAGGAAGCTGCCGTCGGCGATCGTGGACGGGTCCTTGAACGAGAGCGAGATGATCCACACGATCGGGATCAGTGAGGCGATCACGACGATCGCGATCGCGGCCGACCAGCCGGTGATCTCACGCGGGCTGCGCTTCATCGCTCGCCTCCTCCCGGCGCCGCCGCGGCGCCGAAGCCCTTGATGAACAGGAACGCGATCAGCGCCACCATCAGGAAGATCAGCACCGATACCGCGGACCCGAGGCCCAGGTTGAGCCGGTTGAGCAGCTGGTTGTAGGCCAGGATCGAGACCGTCTCGGTTCCGTGCGCACCCTGGTTGAAGATGTACACCGTGTCGAAGATCCGGAACGCGTCGAGTGTGCGGAACAGCAGTGCGACCAGGATCGCCGGCTTCATCAGCGGGATCGTGATCCGCCAGAAGCGCTGCCACGCGGTGGCGCCGTCGACCTTGGCCGCCTCGTGCAGCTCATCGGGCACCAGCGCCAACCCGCCGAGCAGCAGCAGCGCCATGAACGGCGTCGTCTTCCACACCTCCGAGACGATGATCGCCAGGTAGCTGCGAAAGGTCGAGGTGAGCGGGTCGCTCTTGAGTCCGAGCAGATGTGGGATCCAGCCCGAGTCCGCCTCCCAGGCGTAGCGCCAGGAGTACGCGGCCACGACGGTGACGATGCCGTACGGGATCAGGGCGATCGCCCGGACCGGGCCGCGGCCGAAGATCACCCGGTGCATGATCAGGGCCAGCGCCATCCCGATCACCAGCTCGAGCGAGACGGGAATCACGGTCAGGACCACGGTGTGCCACACGTCCTGCCACCACAGCGGCGAGGTCAGGACGGTCTTGTAGTTGTCCAGCCCGATGAACTTGTTGGCCGCCGGGAAGCGCAGGTCCGCGCGCTGGAGCGAGAGCACGAACGCGTACACGATCGGGTAGATGCTGACCGCGATCATCACGATCCCCGCCGGCGCGACGAGCGACCAGCCCAGGCGCCGCTCGGCCCGCGCGCGCTCGGTCAGATGGCGCTTGCGCGAGGGCGCCGGCGTGACCGGCTGGTTGGTGGCTGCGGTCGCGCTCACAACAGTGCTCCGGACGACAACGCGGCCTTGATCTGCGACCGCAGCGTCTTCACGATCGTGCTCGGATCGATCGCGTTCGGCGGCGACAGGCCCTTCTGGATCGCCAGCGAGATGTCCGAGTAGGCGGGCGTCTGGGGCCGGATCGCCGGGTTCTGCAGCGCCTGCTTGATCAGCGCGTGGAACGGATAGGCCTTGGCCAGCGCGGGCGAGTCAAAGAGCGCCGACAGCGTCGGCGGCAGTCCGCCCTTGACCGCGTCGACCGTCTGGTGCTGCGCGTTGACCAGGCAGGTGATCGCCGCGAACGCGGCCGCCGGGTGCTGGGAGAAGGAGGACACGGCCAGGTTCTCACCGCCGATCGTCACCCGCGCGGGACGGCCCGCGACGACCGCCGGATAGTTGGCCCAGCCCATCACCTTGGCCAGTTTCGGCGTGTCCGCCAGCGCGCTCGGATAGACGAACGGGTAGTTGACCTCGAACGCCGCGTCGCCCTTCTCGAACCCCAGCCGGCCCTGATCCTCCTGGGCATTCGAGAGGCCGGGATCCGCGCCGGGCGAGTTGGCCACGTTATGCATGACCGCGGCGGCCAAGGCCGCCGCCGGCCCGATCGCCACCGTGCTCGGGCCGCTCAGGATCCGTCCACCGGCCGACTCCACCAGCGAGTTGAACCACACCGTCAGGCCCTCGTACTGGCGGCCCTGGACCTCGATGAGGTGCGGCTTGCCCTGCTTGGCCAGCGCCGTCGCCTCCTGGATCATCTGCGCCCAGGTGGCGGGCGGTGTGGGGACGAGGTCCTTGCGATACCACAGCAGCTGCGTGTTCGAGTTCAGTGGCGCCCCGTAGAGCGTGTTCTTCCAGGTCGCGGTCGCGATCGGGCCCGCCAGCACGCCTCTTGTGACGGCGGCCTTGTTCGCCCCGGTCCACGGCTTGATCCAGCCCGCCTCGGCGAACTCCGACGTCCAGTTGACGTCCATGCCGATGATGTCGATCCCGCTGTCCTTGGCGGCCAGCCTGCGGACGAGCTGGGTGCGCTGCGAGTCCGAGTCGCTGGGCAGCTGGTTCAGGACGATGTTGTAGCGGCCCCCTGAGGCCGCGGAGCATTGCTTGGCGGCGGCGGCAAACGAGCCGGAGGGCTCGGGGAAGATGTACCAGTTCAGGGTCGCGGCTCCCCCGCTCGAGCCGCCGCAACCGGTGACCAGCGCCGCGAGCGCAGCAGCTGAAAGCGCCACTAGCTTGCGCATTCCATGTGCTCCTCACCCTCTCCTCTTGGCTCTGGAACGAACCTACCGCTCCGAGCTACCCGAATGGTCGAATTGTCAATCCCAAGTCAACGAATGTTGGTTCCGATCCACGCTCCGTGGGCCGGAACAACTCCGCGCTCCTCGCCATCGCCCGGGCGCGCTTCGAGCACGATCTGCTCAACGACGGGTGCGGACCGGGGCGCGTCGCCGAGGTTGACCGCGACGACGTGCGAGCCACGGGCGAGCACGATCGTGTCGGGCTCCGAGGGCAGCAGCTGGGCCTGATCGCCGAGCCCGCGCCGCAGCGAGATCAGGCGCCGGACCAGCGCGAGCTCCGAACTCGGATCCTGCTCCTGGTCGGCCACGTTGCAGGTCGGGGGGTCGAACGTGGGCAGCCAGGGCGTCCCGGTGGTGAAGCCTCCGTGGGTCGATCGGTCCCAGGGCATCGGCGAGCGGAACGCGTCGCGTCCATTGCGGTCGAGCGGAGGGTCGGGAGCTGGGCCGTCCGGCAGCCCGAGCTCATCACCCTGGAACAGGAACGCCGTGCCGGGCAGCGACAGCGTCAGAACGGTGGCGGCGCGCAGGTCCTGCTCCCCGATTCGGCTCGCGAAGCGCCTGAAGTCGTGATTGGACAGCACCCAGCCCTGCTTGCCGGTCCCCAGCGAGGCCGCGATGCTCATCCGCAGCCGCTGCACGTCTGCGTTGGAGTGCATGACCTCGAACGCGAACACCATGTCGAGGGAATCGAGGTACGGCGCCAGGTCGAGGACCGGGAGGTAGACCTCACCGGTCAGGAACGCGTCGCCGACGGCATCACGGATCGTCTGCAGGGCCGTCCCGATGTCCGGCGCGTTGCGCGAGTGGATATGGAGCAGGCGAGCGTCGTCGGCATCGATCGGCAACGGCGGCGGAGCCGTCGCGGGCGGGTCGTCGCGCAGCTCTGGGTCCTTGAGCAGCCGGTCGAGGGCGTCGAGGCGAAACCCGTCCACTCCGCGCGCGAGCCAGAAGCGCAGCGCCTCCGACATCGCGGCGCGGACGTCGGGATGGCGCCAGTTGAGGTCGGCCTGCTCGGGATAGAAGGAGTGCAGGTAGTAGCGCTCGGTGACGGAATCGCGCTCCCACGCCGAGCCGCCGAAGCTGGCTCGCCAGTTGTTCGCCGGCGCGTCGGACCACACGTAGAAATCGGGGCGCTCCCGGAACCACGGATGCTCGATCGAGCTGTGACAGGGGACGAAGTCGAGCAGCACCCGCAGGCCGAGCCCGTGGGCCGCGCTGATCAGCTCGTCGAAGTCCTCGAGCTTGCCCAGGGACGGATCCACCGCCACGAAGTCCGACACGTCGTAGCCGAAGTCGGCGTTGGGCGAGCGATAGATCGGCGACAGCCACACCGCAGCGGCCCCGAGGCCGGCGATGTGCTCGAGGCGTGAGGTGACACCGCGCAGGTCGCCGACGCCATCGCCGTCGCTGTCCTGGAAGGACCTGACGTAGACCTGATAGACGAGCTCGTCCTTCCACCACATCAGCGGCACCCTACCCATGGCGCGCGGGCGGCAGCGCGCGGTCCCGGCCTCCTCACCTTGCCGCCGATCCGTCGTGCACCGCGCACCGGCGCCAGTCGAACGGCCGGGGGATGCTGCGCAGGCGCCGGTCGTTGTGATGCCACTCCCGGTTCAGATGGCGGCCGATGACCACGGCCGCGACGTGGCTTGCGCCCCCCCGACGCAGTGTCGCCGCCGCGCTCTGGGCGGTGGCGCCCGTCGTCCACGTGTCATCGATCAGCAGGATCGAGCGGACGCTCAGGGGGCGGACCAGTTCGAACTTGTCAGTGCGGAACTCCCGCTCGGGCGCCGGTGCGGCCGAGCGCTTCAAGAGTCGCTCGTGCCGCTCGCGCGTGGGCCCGCACAGTTCGCCCACAATGCGTCTCAGCGGATGGGCCTCGTCACGGTCGCGGTCCGAGGAGGGGACAGTGGTCACCAGCTCGAACCCGTCGCTCCCGGCGGCTCGCGTGATGCAGCGCTCGTGCTCTGCGAGGTAGCGCCAGAGGACGGCCGCTAGCTCGACCTGGAGCCGTCGCGCGACCTCGCCGGTCAGTCGCTTGTAGCCGGCCAGCGCATGATGAAGCTGCTCCCGGGCCACGCTGTAGGAGATCGGCGCCACCACGTCGAGCCACGACTCGCCGTGCGTGCACGCGTAGCAGCGCGGGAACCCGTCGGTGAAGTTGAAGCAGAGGCTGCAGACCTCGGGTCCGGGCCGGGGACCGGTCATGAAGTTCCCGTACAGCCCGGTCAGCTCGGCGACCGTCGGCATCGCTCGCTCGCGTTACTCCGTCACCGGCCTTCAGGCCACCAGCGCGCCCGTCGACGTGAGGCGCTCGACGATCGCCGTGATCTCCTCGGGCGCTCCGACCACGTGGGTCCCGGGGCGGGCGGAGAACTCGCGCGCCCATGGCTGCGCAAGCAGGGAGCCGAGCAGGAAGACGGGCCGTCCATGCCCGAGCGCGAGGCGCGCCTGCATCCGTGAGCCGCTCGTGTGCGACGCCTCCACGACCACGGTCGCCAGCGTCAGGCCCGACATCACCGCGTTGCGCATCGGGAAGCTGCGCCGGCTCGGAGGCGAACCGGGCCAGAACTGCGACACGACGGCACACTCGCCGGCGATCCGCCGCTGCAGGGCTGCGTTCTCGGGCGGGTACACGCGCCGCAGCCCGGTTCCGATCACCGCCAGCGTGCGGCCGCCGCACGCCAGCGCGCTCGTGTGGACGGCGGTGTCGATTCCCGCGGCGAGACCGCTGACCACGGTGAACCTGCGGGCGACGAGGTGCTCCGCGATCGCGCGGGCGGCGCCCAGGCCACCATCGGAGGCCATGCGTGCGCCGACCACCGCGATCGAGCGCGCATCGCTTGGCCCCAGGTCCCCGGCGGCGAACACCAGCGGCGGCCGGTCGTGCACCCCGCGCAGGTTCTCCGGGTACTCGGGGTCGAGCACGGTGTGCAGGCGGATCCCCTCGGCCCGCCACGCCGCGATCTCGGCCGCGGCCTGCGCGAGTCGCTCCTGCATCGGGTCGGCGAACAGGCTCTTCTGGTCCCCCTGCGCGGCGGACTCCCGCCCGAGCACCGCGATCGCGCTGCCCGCCTCCTCGACGAGATCGGCGTACCGCTGCCACGGGCCGCGACCGCCCTTCAACAGGGCGACGAGCGCGGCGCTCTCGTCCTCGGCTCGCATCCGTCCAGGGTATCGCTGCGAACAGACGTTCGTGCCCGCACGCCTCCAGACCGTCTACGGACCGCGCGCGAGGACCACGTGAGGTTGAGGGCTCAGCTCACCGGTCGCGCTGCCGCGGCGATCGACAGCATCTCCCGATTGGTGAGGATGTTCTGGAGCGTGTTGATCAGCCAGTAGACGGCCCGACCGTCGTGCCACGCGACCATCCGGAGGCGCTGACCCTCGAAGTACAGCTGCACCCGGCGGCCGCCCAAGATGATCGTCTGGTTCGGGTTGTTGAGGATCGGCGGATTGGTCCAGTCGGTGCCCTGGAGGTTGTAGTACTGCCCCAGGCCGCCCTGCGACACCACGACGACGTAGGCGTGGCCGCCGTGAAGGGCGTAGGAGCGCACGGTGTCGGCCGGCGCGAAGGCGCTCGTGACCTCGCGCACCGGGTAGTACAGCTTGAACGGCACGCTAGGGGCGACGGCGGCGGCGGCCGCGAGATCGCTCGAGGTGGTCGGGGTGAGCGGGACGGCGGGGAGCGGCGCGGGGTGGCCGTGGCCCTTCTTGGCCGCCGCCGGGAGCGCGATGTGGCCGGGTGTGATACCGCCGTTCAGGAACTCCTGCACGGTCTGGTGGATCTGCCCGTGGGACGCGGTGACGTACGAGGGGCCCAGGTCGGCCTTGAAGACCACCTGGCGGACGGGGTGCGAGGCCGATTGAACGAGCAGCTCGAGCAGCTTGAGCACGTCGTCGGCGGAGCGGATGTCGGTGCTGGCGTACTTGCCGAAGATGTTCTCCAGCGCGTACCGGCGGGCGACCAGGCCGGCGGCGCCGACCTGGTTCTTGATCTGGCGCAGGAAGTCCTGCTGGCGCGCATTGCGCACGAGGTCGGTGTCGGTGTGCCGGTAGCGCACGTAGGCGAGGGCATCGTCGCCGCACAGGCGCTGATAGCCCGGCTGGAGGTTGATCTCCGAGTAGGTCTGGCCCGCGGCCAAGCCCAGGTTCGAGTGGTAGTAGCGCTGGTCGACCTGCACGAACACGCAGCCGAGATAGTTCACGACGTCGCGGAAGCCGGCGAAGTTGATGTCGATCACATGGTTGATCGGGATTCCGAGAACCTGCTTGACGGTCTTCACCGCCAGCTTGGCGCCCCCGATCGAATACGCGGCATTGATCTTCTGCGTGCTCGGCGTGCCGTGGTCGGGATGGATCGTGACCTTCAGGTCACGCGGCACCGAGAGCATCGTCGTGTCGGGCTG
>JADGPN010000427.1 GCA_017882465.1 Solirubrobacteraceae bacterium | reverse complement strand
GAACCGCGACGATCTCCGTAGCGATCCGCTCGAATCGCGCAGACACTCCAACGAAGCACTCGTCGAGCATTTCCGCGGGAAAACTCCTCCGCGAGATGTCATCAGTCGCAGGTCATTAGTCGCAAGTCGTCGGTCGGCTATGCTGGGCGATCTGCGATTTGAGGGATCCGGTCACCGGCTGCACGATCCGGGCACTGCTGGCCGATTGACCGAGAATTCTGAGCGAACCTCACTCTAATTCCCCACAATGGCGGCTGTTCGCGCTAATATCCTGCTGCCGCGCGAAGCCAAAGGAGGTCAGCCGATGAGTACCGTCACCAGTGGGGCCAAGGGAGCTGGAGCCATGAATCTGCAGACGCGTGTTGTGAACATTCTGACCAAGCCCAAAGAGGAATGGCCCGTCATCGCCGCCGAGACGACGGACGTCCCGACCCTCTACAAAAGCTATATCGCGATTCTGGCGGCGATCCCGCCGATCGGCTCGTTCATCGGGATGTCGATGATCGGTGTCAGCCTGCCGATTCTCGGCACGTACCGCTACGGACTCGCCCACGGTCTGACGATGGCCATCGTGCAATACGTCCTCGGGCTCGTCGGCATCTATGTAGCTGCCGTCGTGATCGACAAGCTGGCGCCGACCTTCCAGTCGCAGTCCAGCACGATTCAGGCGCTGAAGTTGGTGGCCTACGCCTCGACGGCGACGTGGGTGGCTGGAGTCCTCAACATCATTCCGGCGCTCTCGGTCCTCGGCATCCTGGCAGGCTTGTACGGTATCTACCTCTTCTATCTGGGCGTGTCGCCGCTGATGAAGACGCCGAGCGAGAAGGTTATTCCGTACATGGTCGTGTCGGCGATCGTCATCATCGTGGTGATGGTCGTCGTCGGGGTGTGCGCGACAGCGATCACGGGCGCGATGTTTGTCGGTCCCGGACTCGGACTCTGAGCCGGCCCCCCCCGATTCAGCCAGAAGGGAGTCACCCTGTGGGCGAATTCCAACCGGACGGGAGCGATCTCGCACCGAACACGGCGCGGGCACCAGCGCTGCGCAAGCGGCTGGCGTGGCTGCCGATCGAGAGATGGCCGTCCATCGGTGCGGTTCTGCTCTGGGTGCTCCTGTGCGAGTCGGCGCTGGAGAATGTTTGGCGCGGCTCGCCGATTCGCTGGTGGCTGCTCGGTGCATTCGTCCTGTCGGCACTGCTCGTCGCGCTCGGCTGGAGGCGACTGGGCTGGCGCTCGAGGCTTACCACGGCAGCCGTCCTGCTCCTTAGCGAGATCGTCCTGGCCGTCCTCCGCCTGGGGTCTAGCGCCAATCCTGGCTTTCACGTCGCCGGTCTCACCCTGGCGCAGCTCGTCGCGCTGATGGTGGCGTGCTCGATCGTCTTGGCGGTCGTGGCTGCGCTGCGCCTGCCGTTCTTGCGCAGCCGGCGGGCCTTCGCGATCGGATTGGGCGTGTGCGGGGCGTTTGCCTTGCTGCCGTTTGTTGCTGCAGCCGTCCGCGACCTCCCGTTCGACGTGATCCTAAGCGGTCGCGGGATCTGGACCGCCCGGCTGCCATTCTGGCTGCAGCCGTCATACTTCGCCGCCCAGGTCTGGATTCCTCTCGGCCTGACGGGCTGCCTCCTGTGGCTTGGATGGTCGATCTGGAAGCACCGGTCCGACGGCCGAGGCCTCGTGGCGACGGCGGGCATCATGCTTCTGGCGTCGTTTCTCGTGCTCTCCGCGGAACTCTCGCGTGTCGGCGTGCCGCACTTGGCCCGCGCGGCCGTGGACCCGCTCCTGGCGCGGGTATCAGTTGCTGCTGCCACGCCGTCGCAATTGACGGCCGGCGCGACTGCGACCGCGACTGCGCCAGGGAGCCCGGCGCCCTCGCGGCTCGCGCCCGACGAGGACTGGCTGAAACCGTATCGCGCGATGACGATCGACCAGGCGTTCGTTGAAGTCGCCACCCGCATGCGCTACGAACCGTACCGCGGAATCCTGCGAGGGCCGCGCGGCACAGCCCTGGCGGCGGGCGGCAACTCGATCGACAAGTCGCTGCTGCTCGCGGCCATCCTGCGCGAGGGCGGCTACGAGGTCCGCTTCGTGAGCGGGCAACTGACCGGACCGAATCTGGCCGCGATCCTGCGCGGCCTGTATCCCCCGAAGGTGCCTTCCCTGCAGCTCGCCGCCGATTTCTCGCCGTACGACCCGGCCCAGGATCCAGTCCTCCAAGCGTTCGCGCGCGAACACACGTGGGTGGAGATCAACCAGGGCGACACGTGGCTGCCGCTCGACCCGTCGTTCCCGCGCGCCAGAATCGGGGAGTCGTATGCGGAGGCGGAGAAGCGGTTCACCGAGCCGGCCGATGCCGATTTTCAACGGTTGGAGATGAAGATCAAGGTCCAGACCGGAGGGAGAGTCGCGGATCTCGGCGGGTTCAGCGGGAACGTGGCCGACATGGCGCTCCAGCCGATCGCGCTGGTCGTCGATGTAACGCCAGCGCGGGAGGCGGCGGGTGCCGCGCCGTCGAAACCTTCCGGCGGCGGACTCTTCGGTGAGGCGATGGGCGGTGGCAAGGTGGAGCCCGAGCCGCCGAAGAAGACCGGTGAACGGCCACTGATCGGTGTGCGATTCACGCGCAGCCTGCTTGTGGGCGACAGCCCTCGGCCCGTGCGTGCCACCGTGTCGCTCGCGCGAAACGCGGCGACACATGTCCAGCGCGAGTGGCTGGAATTCACGCTGACGGGTCCGGGCGGGCTGAAACGGCGTTTCGATCGCGTGGTCCAGGAGGGCGCCGTCGCCGGCGCGCCACTCGACCTGACGGCCCGTCACCGGCGGCTCGGCATCACGGTGCTCTCCGGCCCGGTATCCTTCGACTACGTGTCGCAGCAGACCGCACGCATTGGGCCTGGCCTCGACCTCAACGCGCTGCGCCGCGACCTGAACGGGCTCGATGCCAGCACCGACAGCGCCAAGGCGTCGGCTTCGCTTGCCGTCGCGCGCCGTATCGAAGCATCCGTCGGTGGCGCCGCTTCCTTCCTGTTGCCCCTGGTCTTCGCAGCCCAGTCGGATGCGCTCACCGAGCAGGTCGCCTATCCGAACGGTGTCGCCGTCGTCCGGGGTCTCCCGCGCGTGTTGCTCACGACCTTCGAGACCACCGGCAACGAGAAGGGGGCCGCGAGATCCGAGACCAGTCTCGACCTCCAGCTCGACGAGGTGCAGGCGTACGCCTATCCGCAATATCCGGCGCGGGCCGCGCGACTCTTCCAGGCAGGACGGGGCATCCAGGAATCCGTGCTCGAGGGCCGCGTCCTCGAGGAGCGGACCGGCCAGACGTCGGTGGTGACGACGGCGGCGCTGATGCGCGAAGCTGCCGCCAAACGCGTGGAACTGCTGGCGGTCACGCCAGCCTCGGCGAGCGAGTTGGACCGGGCACGCGGGCTTCCGCCAGCGGCCCGCCAGTTCATCGAGGCCGCCCTCAAGGAAGGCCGCCACGTGATCGTGCCGATCTCGGCCGTGAAGCTGGCCGGGCGTGATCGGTGGGGCTGGTGGGCGTTCGACCCCGGGTCGGGAACCGTCACCGGCGTCATGGAGAGCGGGCAGCATCAGGCGATGGTCGAATACGAGATCGGCACGGAGGAGATCGGGTTGAACCCAGACTCGGGTTTCGCCCTCGGGTGCATCGTCGGGGGAACGACGACGCAGATCTTTGTGGTCGCCAAGCTCCTGGAGTACGGCGAGATAACCGAGGAGCTGATCAAGGAAGTGGAGAAGTATGTGGAGAAGGGCGCTTGCAACAGCGCGTGCCCGCCCAAGTTCGAGGCGGGGGCCTTTAACGAGGCCAACGTGGCCGGCGACTGCTTCAAGAAGGCCATTGGAGAAGAAATCGGAGTGAGGGTGTCGCTTAAGTTCTGCGACCGGTACAACGACGGCTTCAAGTGTGCGGGCGGGTTCATCCTCGCCGGGCTCAAAGGCAAAGGGCCCGGTGTCGGGGCCAAGGCCGAGA
>JADGPN010000103.1 GCA_017882465.1 Solirubrobacteraceae bacterium | reverse complement strand
CGCCGCGGCCCTGTGCGCCGTCGGGGTCGTGGCCGCGGTCGGCGTGATGCGCGATCGCAACCTGCAGCGCCCGGATTGGCGCCCGACGGCGCGCGCGCTCGGGCCCCGCCCGGCGGCCGGGTCGGCGGCGGGTCGCGCGATCCTCGTCCAGCACTACCGCCAGCTGTTGCCGCTGTCGCTGTACATGCCCGGCCTCCGGGCTGTGCCCAGGCGCGGCGCGCTCGTGTCCGAGCTCGACGTGATCTCGATCGCCGCCCCGCGAGTGCGGCTGTGCTGGTGGGGAGCGGCCTGCAACCTGACCGGATCGCAGATGCAGAGCTCATATCCGATCCCCGGCTTCCGGGTCATCTGGCGCCGCCGTGAGCTTCAGTTCACGATCCTGCGCATGGTCGCTTCGGCGCCGGTGCGCCTGACGCCGCGGATCGTCTCGCAGGCGCTCACGACGACGTCGATGGGGCACGACGAGCTGCTGGTCCAGCCGCCCGGTTGAGCAGCTCGACCTCCGCCGCCGTCAGGCGCCGGAAGGACCCGGGTCGCAGGTCGCCGAGCTCCAGCGGCCCGAACCGCACCCGCGCGAGCGTCACCACCGGATGCCCCACGGCTTCGCACATTCGCCGCGCCTGGCGTTTGCGGCCCTCATGGATCGTAATCTCGAGCGTGTCGGGGGACACGCGCCGGACCCGAGCGGGCGCGCTCAGCCCGTCCTCGAGCCGGACGCCGTCACGCAGGTTCCTCAGCGCCCGGTCGCGGACCGGGGCCCCGGTGACGACGGCGCGGTAGGTCTTGGGGACCTCGAAGCTGGGATGGGTGAGCCGGTGCGCCAGCTCACCGTCGTTGGTGAGCAGGATCAGACCGGTGGTGTCGAGGTCGAGCCGCCCGACCGGGTACAGGCGGGCAGGACCCCCGACCAGCGAGACCACCGTGCGCCGGCCCTGCGGGTCGCTCGCCGTCGAGATCACCCCGGCCGGCTTGTTGAGCGCGTAGACCACGCGCGTCTGCGATTCCTGGACCCGGGCGCCGTCGAAGGCGACCTCGTCGCGCTCGGACACGTCGCGGGCGGGATCGGCGACGACGGACCCGCCGATCGTGACCCGCCCGGCTCTGATCAGCTCCTCTGCGGCCCGCCGCGACGCGACCCCCGAGGAGGCGAGGTACTTCGCCAGTCTCACGTCCTGCCACCATAGACAGGATGGATCTGACCCTGCTCGAGCAGACGCTGGCCGAACTCGGCCAACCCGCCTACCGCAACCGGCAGGTAGGGAGATGGGCGGCGCAAGGCGCCGCCTGTTTCGAGGACATGACCGACCTGCCGCGCGATCTCCGCCTGACGCTGACCGAGCGGGTGCCGTTCTCGACCCTCACGGTGGACGGAGAGGCGCGGTCCCGGGACGGAACCGTCAAGACCCTGTTCCGGACCCACGACGGCCGGCCGGTCGAGGCGGTGCTGATGCGCTACCGGGACGGGCGCCGCTCGCTCTGCCTCTCCTCGCAGTCCGGCTGTCCACTCACCTGCACCTTCTGCGCCACCGGGCAGATGAAGTTCGGCCGCAACCTGAGCGCATCGGAGATCGTCGACCAGGCGCTTCACTTCCGCCGCATGAGCGAGCTCGACCACGCCGTGTTCATGGGCATGGGCGAGCCGATGATGAACCTCGACAGCGTGCTCGGCGCCTGCGAGCGACTGCCGGACCTCGGGATCACCCATCGCCGCACCGCGATCTCGACCGTGGGCTGGATCCCGGGCATCGAGCGCCTGGCCCAGGAGCGGATGCCCGTGCGCCTGGCCCTGTCGCTGCACGCCGCCGACCCGGCCCTGCGCTCGGAGCTGATGCCCGTCAACGATCGCTACCCGCTGGCCGACGTGCTGGCCGCCTGCCGCGATCACTACGAGCACAAGCGCCGCCAGGTGTTCGTCGAATACGTGATGCTGGCCGGCGTCAACGACTCCCACGGCCAGGCGGTGAAGCTCGCCGAGGCCCTGGATCCGCGGGTCTTCAAGGTCAACCTGATCCCCTACAACCCGACCGGCTCGGCCTACCGCGGCTCGAGCCCGAAGGCGATCGGCGCGTTCCAGGACGAGCTCGAGCGCCGCGGAGTGAGTGCGACGGTCCGGCTGACCCGCGGGCAGGACATCGACGCGGCCTGCGGTCAGCTGGCGGCTCGGGCGGCCTGAGACCAGGCTCGGCGCCGGCCGCGACGCGGCCAGGGCGCCTCAGCCCGTGCCGGCCCGCGCCTCGCCGGCGCGCATCAGCCGGTCACGCAGCTCGGCCTCGATCTCGGGCGAGGGGTCGAACTCGGAGGAGTCAGGGAGCTCGTCGATCGATCGCAGCCCGAACAGGCGCAGGAACAGGTCGGTGGTCCGGTACAGGATCGCGCCGAACTGCGAGCGGCCGGCCTCCTCGACCAGCCCGCGCTCGAGCAGCGTCGCGGCGGCCGATTCCGCGTTCACGCCGCGGATGCGCGCAATCTCGGGCCGGGACACGGGCTGCAGGTAGGCCACGATGGCCAGCGTCTCGGCCTGCGCGGGCGTCAGCGGCGGGGTGCGCGGGCGGGCCAGCAGCCGCCGCGCGGCCGGCTCGGCATCGGGGTGGGTGGCCAGGACGTACCCGCCGGCCAGCTCGCGCAGCACCAGCCCGCGGCGCTCGAACTCGTAGTGCTCACGCAGGCGCTCAACGGCGGTCACCACTTCGTGCAGGTCGGATTCGGTGGCGTCGGCCAGGGCGGCGGCGTCCACCGGCTCGGCGCTCAGGAACAGCAGCGCCTCGATCGTGCGCTCGAGCTCGGCGGTCATGCCGAGAGCTCTCGGCTGCGGACGGGGGCGTCGATCGTGATCTCCCCGAACGGCTCGTCCTGCGTCCAGGTCAGCTCGCCCTGCTTGTAGAGCTCGAGCAGGGCGAACAGCGTCACGGCGACCGTGACCCGATCCACCCGGGCCACCGCGGCGTCGAACGTGAAGCTGCCGTGGCGCAGCATCGCGCGCAGGTGCGCGAGCCGTTCGGAGACGCTCACCTTGGCCACCGTCATGTGCCGCACGTCGACGGGCGGCGGCAGCTCGAGCAGACCGCCGAGCGCGGCCGCCAGCGCGCGGGGGTCATAGACGGCGATGGCGTCCGGCAGCGAGGCGCGCCGCAGCCACGGCGGCAGCGGCGCCGAGCGGAAGCGGTGGCCCGATTCCGCCTCGAGCGTGCGCGACAGGTGCTGCGCGACGGCGCGGTAGCGGTGGGCGTCGAGCAGGCGAACCAGCAGCTCCTCGGCCGCCTCGCCCGGATCGAGGTCGATCTCCTCCTCTTCCTCACCCGGCAGCATCAGCCGGGACTTCAGCTCCAGTAGCGCCGCGATCAGGACCAGGAACTCGGTGGCGGCCTCGAGGTCGAGCTCGCCCCGGCGCTCCAGATGATCGATGTAGGAGATCACGATCTCGGCCAGGTCGACCTCCAGCAGGTCCACCTCCTCGCGCAGAATCAGCGTCAGCAGGAGGTCGAACGGACCCGCGAACACGTCGAGGTCGAGCTCGAGGTCGATCAGCCGCACGGTGCAGACGTTACAAGCGCTCCCGGACCGGCCCGAAGCCCATCGCGGCGCGGACGTCTCCGAGCGTCTCTGAGGCGATCGGCCGGGCCTTGGCCGCCCCGGTGTCGAAGATCCGGTCGAGGCCCTCGACGTCGGCCCGCAGCTCGTCGTAGCGCTCCCGCACGGGAGCCAGGAATTCCACCACCGCCTCAGCGACAGCCTGCTTGAAGGCCCCATATCCGAACCCCTCGAATTCCCGCTCGATCTCCTCCGGCGAGGTGTGCCTGACGGCGGCCAGGATCTGGATCAGGTTCGAGATCCCGGCCTTGTCAGGGGAGCGCCTGATCTCGGTGCCGGAGTCGGTGACCGAGGCGCGCAGCTTCTTGACCACCACCTCGGGCGGATCGAGCACCAGCACGGTCCCCTGGGGGCTCCCGCCGGTGGTCGACATCTTGCGGTCGGGGAACTGCAGGTCCATGATCCGGGCGCCCACCTCGGGGATGCGGTGCTCGGGGACCACCAGCGTCTCGCCGAAGCGCTGGTTGAAGCGCTCGGCGATGTTACGCATCAGCTCGATGTGCTGGCGCTGGTCATCCCCGACGGGAACCTCGTCGGCCCGGTAGGCCAGCACGTCGGCCGCCTGCAGCACCGGATAGAAGAACAGGCTCGCGGACACCAGCTCGCGCTGCGGACCGGCCTTGTCTTTGAACTGGTGCATGCGGTTCAGCTCACCCCACGAGGTGACGCTGCACAGCAGCCAGGTCAGCTCCGTGTGCTCCATCACGTCGCTCTGGCGGAAGAAGATGCAGCGCTCGGGATCGAGGCCGGCGGCCAGCAGGATCGCGGCGGTGTCGTACACCGACTCGCGCAGGGCCGCGGGCTCGAACGGCACGCTGGTCGCGTGCAGGTCGACGACGCAGAAGATCGCGTCGCCACGGTCTTGACCCGCCACGTACTGCTGGATCGCGCCGATGTAGTTGCCGAGGTGCTTGCGCCCGGTCGGCTGGATGCCCGAGAAGATGCGCATGGCTGAAAGCGGCAGGCTAGCGGCCGTGGCCCAGCCCCGGTGTCTGACCGGGTTCGACCTGCTCCGGTCGCGACTCGCGACCCGCTACCTGGCCGCGACGGCGGTCCCCGGGGAGCGCTTGGCGGCGTCGCGCTGGGCCAGCCACCACGCCGCCACCACGCCGCCGATGGCCCCGCTCACGTGGCCCTGCCAGGAGACGCCGTAATGCGGCACCAGGCTGGAGAGCAGCGCCCCTCCCCAGATCACGGCCACCACCACGCCGATCAGCAGCTCGAGCCTGCTGTGGTCGAAGAATCCCCGCGCCAGCAGGTAGGACGCATAGCCGAAGACGAGGCCGCTGGCCCCCACGGTGACCGAGTGCGAGGGCCCGATCAGCCACGTCCCCAGGCCGCCGATCACGATCACGATCAGCGTCAAGATGGCCAGCCGCGCCGCGCCCCGCAGAGCGATGATCGCTCCCATCACTACCAGCGGGATCGTGTTGTCGATCAGGTGCGGGAAGCCGACGTGCAGGAACGGCGCGGTGAAGATCCCCCACAGGTGGCCGACGCTGCGCGGGTAGATGCCGTCGCCGTCGAGCCGCTGGCTGTCCAGCGCATTGACGATCTCGACCAACCACATGATCGCCACGATCGCCACCAGCAGCTGAATGCCCTCCCGCTCCGTCTCGCCCTTGCGCGGGGTGACCGGTGCCTTGGAGGGGGTGGTGACGCTCACGGACACGATTCTCGCATTCCGGTGACTCCGGCCGTGCAAGTCGCCGGCCGGGGGTGTGTTGTGGGGCCCGGAGGGGGCGTTTCGGATCGGGCCCAGAACGGCGGCGCCCCTACCGCGCCAGCACCTCCGCGGCGATCGCCAGCGCCACCTCGGACCGTTGCCGCAGCGAGGGCGCGAACACGAACTCGCCGGGCGTGTGGGCGCCGCCGCCGCGCGGGCCGAGCCCGTCGACGGTGAGCGCGATCGCGGCGGCGAAGTGGCTCGCGTCGCTGGCGCCACCGCGGGAGGCGGACGCGATCGGCCGCCCCAGCCGCGCACCGGCTCCCGTGAGCAGCGTCTCTGTGGCCGCCCGGCTGTCCATGCCGGGCCACTCGCGCAGCAGCTCGGGCTCGAGCCGGACCCCGGCGAGCTCGGCGGGCACGGCGTCCCTCACGGGCTCGAAGGCGCCGAGCCTGACCGCCCGCAGGTCGAGCATCAGCTCGCCCTGCGCCGGAACCACGTTCAGCGCGTCTCCGGAGCGCATCACGGTCGGTACCACGCTCAGGTGATCCGGGCCGTCGGGCGCGTGCCGCTTGGCCAGCTCGCCGGCGATCTCAGCCAGGGCGAGCAGGGCGTTGCGGCCCTGGTCGGGGGCCGAGCCCGAGTGCGCCGGCCGGCCGAAGGCGTGCACGCGCAGGGTTCCGGCCGCCTTGCGGCGCACCACGACGGCGTCCTCGCCGTCACGACTGCGCTCTCCGGCCTCGAAGCAGAGGCAGGCGTCGTAGCCGGCGAACCGCTCCACGTGGCCGAACCGAGTGGTCCGCCATTCCTCGTCGGTGACCAGCAGCACGGCGATCTCGGCGAACTCGCCCGACACCGCGGCCAGGGCTCGGGCGACGCCCAGCGCCAGCACCACCCCGCCCTTCATGTCGGCTGTGCCCGGGCCGTAGAGCCGATCGCCGTCGCGGCGCATCGGTCCGTGCGCGTGATGCCCGATCACCGTGTCGAGGTGCCCGAGCAGCAGCAGCCGGCGTGAGCCGTGGCCGGCGATCCGGGCCAGCATGTCGGGCGCGCACCCCGCCGTCGAGCACGGCACGCGATCGATCCGAGCCTCCGGAGGCAGCAGCGCCGCGCACACCGCGATCGCCTCCTCGGCCCCGTCGAGATCGCCAGAGGGAGACGAAACGGCCACGAGCGCCTCAAGCTCGCGCTCGGAGCGGGCGGCGATCTCAGACGCGGCGTCAGCGATCGAGATCCCCACGCCCGGCACGCTACTGGAACCCCGCCGGCGCGAGCGTCCCCAGCCGCGCCCAGGCGCCTCCGGCGCCCGAGCCGGCCCTCACCCGGCGTCCCACGGCGCCAGCGCGGTCGCGATGCCGGCGCGGTCGAGGCCGGCGCCGAGACAGCACAGCAGCGCCACCCGGGCCGCCGCCGGCGAGAGGAACGGGGCGCAGATCGCCCCGCTGGCCCGGAGGTCGGACTCCGAGCCGGCGAATCCGTAGGTCGAGAACATCATCGACCCCCGCTCCGGCCGGCAGGTCACGAGCACCGGCGTCCGCGTCGCCGCGCTCTGCAGCTCGCCGAGCACAGGCACCGATACATGGCCGGCGCCGAGCGCGACGAACACGACGCCGTCCGAGCTCTCCGCCGCCCGGCGCAGCGCGGCCCCGTCGTCGCCGAGTCCTGTCGATACGACCTCGACCCGGTGCTCGAGCCGGGTGACGGCCAGCGGCTCGGGGCGCATCGGAGATGCGTGGAGCCACAACCGGCCCTCGACGACCCGCCCCACCGGGCCGGCGGTCGGCGATCCGAACGCGGCCGGCCCGCTGCTGTCGACCTTGCGCACGGTCATCGCGCCGTGGATCTCGCCGCCGAACACGACCACCACGCCCAGGCCCGACGCGCGCTCCGAGCCCGCGACGGCGACCGCGTCGAGGAGGTTGGCGGCGCCGTCGGCACCGGGGCTCGAGGACGGCCGGCTGGCACCGGTGAGCACGATCGGCGCGTCGGCGTCGTGGAGCATCGCGCACAGAACAGCGAGCTCCTCGAGCGTGTCGGTGCCGGTCGTGAGCGCGACTCCCTCACCGGCCCGGGCGGCGGCCGCGGCGCGCGCGGCGAGCTCCAGCGCCTGCCCGAGATCGATCTGGGTGCCCGGCAGCGAGAGCACGGTCTCGGCCGCCAGCTCGGGCACGCCGGCCAGCGGCGGGGCCAGCTCGATCAGGTCCTTGGCCTCGAGCTTGGGCACGGCCCGAGCACCGTGCATCGAGATCGTGCCGCCCGCAGCCAGCAGGCGCACGGGGCGAGTCAGGGCCTCGAGCGCTTCCCGCACGTCGTGACGACGCTACATCGCCTGTCGCACGACCGGATGCCGCGCCGCCTGCGCCTCGTCGAGCCGGCGCACCGGCGTCGCGTACGGGGCATTGCGGGCCAGCTCCGGGTCCTCCGCCGCCTCGCGCAGGATCTCGGCGACGATGTCGGCGAAGCGGTCGAGCGTCTCCTTGGTCTCGGTCTCCGTCGGCTCGATCAGCAGCGCCTCGTCCACGATCAGCGGGAAATAGACCGTCGGCGGGTGGACGCCGAAATCGAGCAGCCGCTTGGCCAGGTCGAGCGTCTTGATTCCCAGCGCGCGCTTCATCGGCGTGCCGGAGAGGACGAACTCGTGCTTGCAGATGCGGTCGTAGGCCGCGGGGAGGTACTCCGCCACGCCCTCGCGCTGCAGCCGCGCGAGCAGGTAGTTCGCGTTCAGCACCGCCACCTCGGAGACCTCTCTGAGGCCCGCCGCGCCGAGCGACCGGATGTAGGCGTAGGAGCGCACGAACACGCCGTAGTTGCCCTGGAAGCCGCGCAGGCGCCCGATCGACTTGGGCCGGTCGTAGTCGAGGTCGTAGCGGGGCCCGGAGCCGTTGGTGCCCTCGCGCACGATCACCTGCGGGCGCGGCAGGTAGGGCTCGATCCGCTCCGCGACGGCGATCGGGCCGGCGCCCGGGCCGCCGCCGCCGTGGGGCTGGGTGAAGGACTTGTGCAGGTTGAAGTGCACGATGTCGAAGCCCATGTCGCCCGGCCGGCAGATGCCCATGATCGCGTTCAGGTTCGCGCCGTCGTAATACAGCGTTGCGCCGACGCCGTGCACGATCCGCTCGATCTCCTCGATCCCCTGCTCGAACAACCCGACGGTGCTGGGGTTGGTGAGCATCAGGCAGGCCACGTCTTCGGTGGCTTTGGCCCGCAGGTCGTCGAGGTCGACGTTGCCGCGCTCGTCGGTCCCCACCTTGACCACCTCGTAGCCGGCCATCGTGACCGTGGCCGGGTTGGTGCCATGCGCGTTGTCGGGTGTGAGCACCTTGGTCCGCCGGTCGCCGTGGTCCTCGTGGTAGGCGCGGGTCAGGAGCACGCCGGCCAGCTCGCCGTGCGAGCCCGCCGACGGCTGCAGCGACACGTGCGGAAGGCCGGCGATCTCCCCGAGCGATTGCTGCAGCTTCCACATCAGCTCGAGCGCGCCCTGGGCGCGCGAGGGATCCTGCAGCGGATGCAGTCGGGCATGGCCGGGCAGCCCGGCGACGCGCTCGTGCAGCTTGGGGTTGTATTTCATCGTGCACGACCCGAGCGGGTAGAAGCCGGTGTCGAGATCGAAGTTGCGCCGCGAGAGACGGTTGTAGTGGCGCACGATCTCGGGCTCGGCGACCTCGGGCAGCCGTGGCGCCTCGGACCGGCGCAGCTCCGGGGGCAGCAGCTCGTCAAGCGCCCGCTCCGGGACGTCGAGGAGTGGAGCCACGAAGGCCCGGCGGCCCGGCCTGGAGCGCTCGTAGATCGTCAGCCGGTCGTCGCTTGCGCGCATCATGCCCGCACCGCCAGCCGTTCGCGCTCGGTCGCGACCGCCGCCGCGAGGGCATCGGCGAGGCGATCGATGTCCGCCCGGGTGCGCCGCTCGGTGATCGCCACCAGCAGGCAGTCATCCAGCTCGGGGTAGTCGCGGCCGAGCGGATAGCCGGGATTGATGCCCTCCTCGCGGCAGCGGGCGATGACGCTCTCCACCGGAGCGCCGAGCCGAACCGCGAACTCGCGCACGACCGGCTGGTCGACCAGCAGCTCGACACCCTCGACGGCGGCCAGCCGCTCCCGCGCGTAGGCCGTGCGCTGCAGCATCAACTCGGCCAGCTCGACCAGTCCGCGCCGGCCCAGCCAGCTCAGGTAGATCACGCCGGCCAGCGCGTTGAGGGCCTGCGAGGTGCAGATGTTGGAGGTCGCGCGCTCGCGCCGGATGTGCTGCTCGCGCGTCTGCAGCGTGAGCACGAAGCCGCGCCGGCCCTCGACGTCGGTCGTCTCCCCGGCGATCCGCCCCGGAATCCGCCGCAGCAGCGACTGGGTGACGGCGAAGAAGCCGAACGACGGACCGCCGAAGTCGAGGCGGTTGCCGAGCGTCTGGCCCTCCCCCACCGCGACGTCGACGCCGCACTCCCCGGGCGGCTTGAGCAGCGCGAGGGGAATCGGGTCGCAGGAGCAGATGGTCAGCGCGCCGGCCTCGCGGGCCGCCGCCGCAAGCGGCGCCACGTCCTCCACGACGCCGAGGAAGTTCGGCTGCTGGAGGATGATCGCGCTGACGCTGTCGTCGAGCGGCGCCAGCTCGGTCCGCCCGTCGCGCAGCGGGGCCTCCTCGGTCTCCATGCCGTAGCCCTTGGCCAGCGTGGCCAGCGTCTCCCGGGCATGCGGGTGCACCCCGCGGGCGACGATGAAGCGACGGCGGCCGTTCTCGAGCTTGGCCACGTACCCGGCCGCCGCGACCGCGCTCGGCCCCTCATAGACCGAGGCGTTGGAGACGGGCAGCCCGGTCAGCTCCGAGATCGCGGTCTGATACTCGAACATCGCCTGCAGGCCGCCCTGCGAGATCTCGGGCTGGTAGGGCGTGTACGGGGTCAGGAACTCCGAGCGCGAGATGATCGAATCGACCAGGGCGGGTACGTAGCTGTCGTACATGCCGGCGCCGAGGAACGAGACCTCGTCCTCCGCGGACACGTTGCGAGCCGCGAGCGCCCGCAGCTCGTCGTAGACCTCCTGCTCGGAGAGCCCGGCGTCGAGGGCCAGCGCCCGGCCGAGCCGGAGCTGGGCCGGGATGTCGGCGAACAGATCGTCGATCGAGCCGACGCCGATCGCCGCCAGCATCTCGCGGCGCTCGGCTTCGGTGGCGGATATGTAACTGGTCACGCCAGCGTGGCCTGGTAGGCGGCGGCATCCATCAGCGACTCTGCCTCGCTGGGATCGGCGAGCTTGACCTTGATCAGCCAGCCCTCGCCGTAGGGATCCTCGTTGATCGTCTCCGGCTGGTCGCCGAGCGCCGTGTTGACCTCGATGATCTCGCCCGAGAGCGGCGCGATCACGTCGGAGACCGCCTTCACCGACTCGACCTCGGTGTAGGACTCATCCTTGACGATCTGGGCGCCGAGCTTCGGAGCCTCGAAGAACACGACCTCACCCAGCGCGTCCTGGGCGTACCAGGTGATTCCGAACGTGGCCGTGTCGCCGTCCACACGGGCCCAGTCGTGCTCGGAGTGGTAGAGCAGGTCGTCGGGATAGCTCGCTTCGGCCATGTTCAGTTGCCCTTTCGGTACAGAGGCTTCTTCTCTACGACGGCGGTACGCGGTGTACCCCGGACGTCGATCTCGATGCGGGTTCCTGGCGGCGCCCGCAGCACGGGAAGGTACGCCATTCCGATACCGCGCTCGAGCGACGGCGAGAACGTGCCGCTGCTCACCTCGCCGCCTCCGATCACCGGGTTGCCGGCGCGCGCGATGCCGGGTCCCTCGATCACGAACGGCTCGAGCCGTTCCTCGGGCCCCGCCGCCCGGACGCCGGCAATCGCCTCGGAGCCGATGAACCCGGTCTGCTCCTTGCAGCACCACCCGAGCCCGGCCTCGATCGGTCCGCGGCTCTCGCTCAGGTCGTTGCCATAGAGGTGGAAGCAGACCTCGAGCCGGAGCGTGTCGCGAGCGCCGAGGCCCGCGGGCACGGCGCCGGCGGCCACGATCGCGTCCCACACCTCGGGTGCGCGCTCAGGCTCGAGCATCAGCTCGACTCCGTCCTCGCCCGTGTAGCCGGTGCCGCCGACCAGCATCGGGACCCTGGCCAGGTCGCGCTGGCAGCAGCGCATCCGCCGCGGCAGCGCGCCGTCGGTGAGCCTGGAGACCAGGTCGCGCGCCAGCGGGCCCTGAACGGCAAGCATCGCGAAATCCGCCAGGCGGTCGATCACGTCGACATCGAAGGATTCGGCCTGGGTGATCATCCAGGCGAAGTCGCGCTCGTGGTTGCCGGCGTTGGTGACGGTCAGATAGTGGCATTCGGCGAGGCGGTAAGTGAACAGGTCGTCGAGGACGCCGCCGTCCTCGTTGCACATCACGCTGTACTGGGCGCCGCCCTCGGGAAGCCGGCGCAGATCGTTGGACAGCAGATGCTGCAGGAACGCCTGGGCGTCGGGGCCGCGCGTCTCCACCTGGCCCATGTGCGAGACGTCGAAGATCCCGGCGCCGGTCCGGACGGCGAGATGCTCCTCGCGGATGCCCGTGTACTGCACCGGCATCAGCCAGCCGGCGAACGGCACCAGCCGCGCTCCCGCGGCGGCATGGCGCGCGTGCAGCGGCGTGCGTCGGAGGTCTGTCTCGGAGCTGGAGAACACCCAGACTCAGGCTAGTAGAGTACAAGCGCTGGCCGTCACCCGGCCACCTGAGCGAGCACACGAGCGCCGCCGCGGGCGCCGGGTGCCGGCTCAGCGGTCCTTCAGGAACGACGGGATGTCGATCTCGTCGTCGCGGATCTCGAGCGAGGAGCGCTGCCGGTCATCCATCGTCACGTCGCGGTCGCGACGCGCACGGCGGGTCGACTCGCGCGCCTGGTTGGGCCGGGGCGAGCCGTGGTCGAAGCCGGTGGCGATCACGGTCACGCGCACCTCCTCGCCGAGCGAGTCGTCGATCACGGCGCCAAAGATGATGTTCGAGTTCGCATCGGCGGCGCTCTGCACGATCTCGGCCGCCTCGTTGACCTCGAACAGGCCCAGGTCGTTGCCGCCGGTGATGTTCAGCAGGATGCCCATTGCGCCCTCGACGGATTCCTCGAGCAGCGGCGAGGAGATCGCCATCTTGGCGGCCTCGGCCGAGCGGTTCTCGCCGCTGGCCGCGCCGATCCCCATCAGCGCCGTGCCGGCGTCGTGCATGATCGTGCGCACGTCGGCAAAGTCGAGGTTGATCAGGCCGGGGATCGTGATCAGGTCGGTGATGCCCTGGACACCCTGACGGAGCACGTTGTCGGCCTCGCGGAAGGCGTCCAGGATCGTGGTCCGCCGCTCGACGATCGCGAGCAGCTTCTCATTCGGGATCACGATCAGCGTGTCCACGAACTCGCGCAGCTTCTGGATCCCGTCCTGGGCCTGCCGGGCGCGCTGCGAGCCCTCGAAGGAGAACGGGCGCGTGACCACGCCGACCGTGAGCGCGCCGATCTCGTTCTTGGCGATGTCGGCGATCACCGGCGCGGCGCCCGTACCGGTGCCACCGCCCTCGCCGGCAGTGACGAAGACCATGTCGGCGCCCTTGAGCGTCTCCTTGATCTCGTCCCGGGACTCCGCCGCAGCGCCCTGGCCGACGTCGGCGTTCGCGCCTGCGCCGAGGCCCTTGGTCAAATCGTGACCGATGTTCAGCTTGATGTCCGCGTCGCACATGGCGAGCGCCTGCGCATCGGTGTTGGCCGCGATGAACTCGACCCCGCGCAGGCGTGCGTCGACCATGCGGTTGACCGCATTGGTGCCGCCGCCGCCGACACCGACGACCTTGATGACTGCCAGATAACTGCCGCGTTCCATGGTTACCGTCCGACCTTCGAGGTAGCGTTGAGCGTTTGCGGCTCTTGCCGCTGATAGCGGGAGTTTCGCACGTTATGACCTGAAGATGCGCGAAGTCAACGCACCGGGCCGCAACGCAACGATCGTTGCAGATCGGCGAAGTCTCGATGGAGTTCCGAGACTTGGCCCAAAATGTGGGTCAAGCTCTACTTGAGGTTCAGCCCCCAGCGGGGGTCACCGATGCGCCGCCGGCGGACCCGCTGGACGTACCGCT
>JADGPN010000426.1 GCA_017882465.1 Solirubrobacteraceae bacterium | reverse complement strand
CGCGGTGAGGGCCGCCACGAACTCGCCCGCCGCGTCTGCCACGGCAACAAAGGCGAGCTGCCCCAGCCCTACCGCGAAGGCCAGGAACAGCAGCTCGGCGCGCTCGGACTCGTCGTCAACTGCATCGTGCTATACAACACGATCTACACCCAGCGCGCGCTCGACCAGCTCAAAGCCGACGGCTACGACATCCACCGCGACGACATCCGGCGGCTATCACCCCTCGCCTACGAGCACATCACCCTCACCGGCCGCTACCACCTGATCATCCCCGAGCTGATCCGCCGCGGCGAATGCCGGCCGTCGAAAGCACCCGACACGGCCCTCGCCGCCAGCGCTTAGACGGGTTTTCTGTACCAACAATCCCCTGACCCCGGACCGTGTTCTACTGCGAGCTCGCCCGTGACAGACTCTCGGCGTGAGGCGAGATTGCTAACGATCGGGTGAGGGGTGGGGGATGACGACCATGGAAGCTTGTGAGATGACGCGGTCGCTCGGCCGTGAGAATTTGACGGGCCGAACCGTCCTGCTCGCGGGACGCCCTCGGGGGTCGGCACGGCGATTGGTCGCAGCCTCGCTAGCCGCCTGGGGCGGCGCGGTGGGGTTGGCGCGCGTGGTGCATTTGCTGCGCGCGGGCGCCTGGTCGTTGGTCGCCGGGCTCGTGTGGGCGTTGAGCGGCAGCCGGGCGTTGTGATGGTGCGTCCGGCGTCCGAGCCCCGGCGGCTGGTCAGGGACGTTCTGCTGCGCGATGGGTCGACGCTGAGGTTGCAGGCGCCGACGCTGGTGGACTTCGAGGACATCAGGGCGTTCTACGACGGCCTGTCGCAGGAGAGCCGCTACCTCCGCTTCCACGGCTATGGACGCACCGACCTCGTCGCGCGCGCCGAGGCGGAGGCCAGTGGCGTTGATCGCCTGGCGCTGATCGGCCGGCACGACGGCCAGGTGGTGGCTGTCGCCAGCTACGACGGGTTGCGCGAGCCCGGTGTCGCCGAGGTCGCGTTTGCGGTGGCGAATCATGATCAGCGCCGTGGTATCGGGATGCGGATGCTCGAGCAGCTCGCAGCGATCGCGGCCGGCCGCGGGATCCACCGCTTCGATGCGGAAGTGCTGGCGCACAATGGGCCGATGCTGGGCGTGTTCCAGCACGCTGGCTTCGCCGTGCGACGCCGAGGTTCGGGTGGCGAGGTGACGGTGTCGCTGGACATCGCGCCCACGCAGGCGGTGTTGGAGCGGATCGACGAGCGCGACCATCTCGCCGCGATCGCATCGTTGCGGCCGATCCTCGCGCCCACGTCGATAGCCGTTGTGGGCGCTGCGGCCACACCCGGCAATGTCGGCCGCTCCGTGCTGGCCAACATCATCGCCGGCGGCTTCGAGGGTGTCGTGACAGCGGTCAACCGCGCGGGCGGTGTGGTGTGCTCGATGCGGCCCGCCCGCAGCCTCGCCGAGCTGGAGGTCGCCCCGGAGCTCGTGATCATCGCCGCTGCGGGCGATGAGGTATTCGAAGCTGCCGCCGACGCGGCCGCGACGGGAACAAGAGCGCTGCTCGTTCTCCCCGCCGGTCCTGAGGAGGACGCCAAGGCGTCCGTGGCGCGAGAAGAGCGGCTGCTGGAGATCGTTCGGGATGGGGGCCTGCGGATGGTCGGGCCGAGCTCTCTGGGGGTGCTGAACACCGCCGACGGGGTCAGCTTGAACGCCACGTTCACCCGCGCCAGCGTGCGCGCGGGGGCTTTGGCGATCTGCTCGCCGTCAGGCGCGGTCGGGATCGGGCTGCTCGGTCATGCAGCGGCCCGGCAGCTGGGGGTCTCGATGTTCGCCTCGCTCGGCAACCGCGCCGACGTGTCGACCAACGATCTGCTCGAGTGCTGGGAACAAGACGAGCAGACGGCCGCCGTGATCCTGTACGTCGAGACGTTCGGCAATCCCGAGCGCTTCACGCGGATCGCCCGGCGCGTGTCACGGATCAAGCCGATCCTGGTGGTCAAGGGGCGTCGACGGGCCGAGCGGGTGCTGAGCGAAGCGCGCTCGCACACGGCGGCGGCGCTGCGCGGCGACGCGGCCGTCGACGCGTTGTTGTATCAAGCCGGGGTGCTGCGGTTCCACGGCGGCGATGACCTATTCGACGCCGCCGTGTTCTTCGAGCGCCAGCCGCTCCCGAGCGGACGCCGGATCGGGATCGTGAGCAACTCCGCCGGCGTGGCCACGCTCGCGGCTGACGCGTGCGCGACACGCGGGCTGGAGGTCAGAGAGGACAGCGAAGCACAGAACCCCCTGATGTTGGAGATCAGCGCCGGACCGGACGAGTATGCCGCGAGCACCCGCGAGCTGCTCGGCGACGTCAGCATCGATGCGCTGATGGTCTACTACGTCGACTTCTACGACGGCGACCCGGAGGCCGTACTGGAGGCGATCTCCGCCGTCTCCGAGGGGCAGGCCAAGCCGGTGGTGGCATCCGTGCTGCGCTCCGACGGCTGGCTGCCCGTGCAGAGCGGCCCGGGCGTGCCGAACTACCCGTTCCCCGAGTCCTGTGCCGCCGTGCTCGCCCGCGCGGCCGAACGTCGCGAATGGCTCTCGCGGCCGCTCGGCGAGCCCCCGCAATACCCCGACCTTGACGGGCCCGCGGCGCGCACTGTGATCACCTCGTTTCTGGAACGCGAGCCCGCCGGCGGCTGGCTCTCGCTCGCGGAGGCAGAAGCTCTGCTGGCCACGCACGGCATCCCCGTTGTCGCCTCGCATCACTGCCGCAATCTCGACCATGCGGTTGCAGCGGCAGCCGAAATCGGCGCTCCGGTGGCGCTGAAGGCGGACCTTATCGCTCCCGCGCACGCCAGCGACATCGACGCCGTGATGCTCGGGTTAGAGGACGAGTCGGCGGTGCGATCCGGCTGGCGCGAGCTCCAACGACGAGTACACGCCGCCGGACGGGAATGGATCGGCGCGATCGTCCAGCGCCTCATCGCGCCCGGCGGGGCCGACGTGCTGGTCGGGGCCATCAGCGATCCCGATCTAGGCCCAGTGCTGGCGGTCGGCTTCGGCGGCCGCCGCGCCGGCCTCGGCCGAACCACTGCGTTCCGCCTGCTGCCGGTCACCGACGCAGAAACCGACGAGCTGATCGACTCCGCCGAAGGCGTGGCCACCCAACTCGACGGGTTCCGCGGCAGCGCCCTGCTCGATCGTGAGGCGCTCCGCGAGCTGATGCTGCGCTTTGCCCTCCTGCTCCGGGAGCTCCCCGAGGTCGTCGAAGCGGACCTCAACCCAGTCCGCTGCATGCCACACGGCTGCGTCGTGCTCGACATACGACTACGAATCGAGCACCGCCACCCCGTCGAACGCGTCAAGACCTGGTAACCAGCCATGGCCGCCACCAAGAAGGGCAACGCCCGGGGCGGAGCGACACGAACCCGAGCGCTGGCGGAGTCCGATCAACCGCGACTGATATTTACTGTTGCCAATCGCACGGCTGACTGTCGCCCCCCCCAAACGGGCTCTACCGACGACCCAGCGTCGTCACACTCAACCGAGGCTATGCTGGCTACCACAAACACCCAGCACGCCACCGCGCGCGCGGCGCCGAAAAGCACCGCAAACTCCGGGATCGCGGCCCCCGAGCGAGGCTCATACAGAACCCGGCACCCCCTACCGCACAACCGCTCGACGGTATACGGGCCGCTGGTAAGGAAGCTGTCACCAGGGGCGAAGTAGCGCGTCCGCCGCAGAGGAGGACAGGATCCTCACGGCGCGCCTCCGCGAAGCGGTCACCGGCCGGTCCCTCTCCTGCTCGACGAGGCGAAGCAGAGCACCACGAGCGTCATCCGAGACGATCGCTGCTGAGCGCAGGAGGGCCTCCGGTAGCAACGGCGCAATTTTGTCCGGTTTACGTTAGACGCAGTTCAGCGTCTCTGGGGCCGGCGTCGAGGTCGCTGGCGCGGTGGCAGGGGTCTTGAGCGGTGCGGGCCGTTACGAACAACGGAACGAAAAGTGCCGCTAAAG
>JADGPN010000013.1 GCA_017882465.1 Solirubrobacteraceae bacterium | reverse complement strand
GCCTGACCTCGTTGTCGGGCGGCCTTTCGACCCGGGAGCAGCAGGGCGCCGCGGTGCTGGCGCTGCTGGCGGTGATCATGGTCGCTGCGGCGCTGTGGCAGCTGGCACTGGCCCGCCGTGAGCAGAGCCGTCCGTTGAGGCTTCCCAGGCGCGCGCCGCTGATCGCCCTGGTGATCATCTGCGGGGGCCTGGGAATTGCCCTGGCCGTCGGGGCGAAGGAGAGCAGCAAGCAGCCGCTGAGCGCCGGGGCGAGCCGGTACGAAACGCTGCAGAGCAACCGCTACGCCTATTGGGGGGTCGCGATCCGCGCGTTCGGGGACGAGCCGCTGCGAGGGGTGGGAGCGGGTGGCTGGGCCGTCTACTGGCTGCGCTACCGCACGGTCACCGAGTCGGCGCGGGATGCCCATTCGCTGTTCTTCCAGACCGCCGCCGAGCTCGGCCTGGTGGGACTGGCCCTGCTGGCGGCGTTCCTGGCCGGAATGGCGCTGGCCGCTCGGGACGCGCACACGGCCGCGCCCGGTCTCGCCGCGGGCCCGATCGCCGGGTTCGTGGCCTACGTGGCCCACGCCCCACTCGATTGGGACTGGCAGATGCCGGCGGTGACCCTGTTCGCCCTGGTGCTGGCCGGCGCCCTGCTGGCACTGGCCGACCCCGGGCTCAGCGCCGCCGGCATCGATGCCGTGGCCGACCGGCGGGACGAGGTGCCCCTCGATGAGCTCGCCCCGTCACCGCGCCCGTGACCATGGCCCGCATACACTTGGCGCCGTGATGATGCTCGCGCACGCGCCCGACAGCGTCCGGCGATGATCGCGTTTGGCGCGGCGATCACACAGCCCGAGGTCTACCGGAGCTGCGCCGAAGTCGGCATTCGGTTGGCCGCCGAACCCGACTCGGTCGTCTACGACCTGCCGTCGGTGGGCTCCATCTTCGAGAGCTACAACGCGGTGCTCGACGAGGCCGCCGAACGCGAGGATCTGGAAGCGCTGGTGCTCGTGCATCAGGATGCGCAGATCGTCGATGAGGACTTCTGCCTCACGGTGAGAGAGGCCCTCAGCGATCCCGACGTCGGGATCGTCGGCTGCGTGGGCGCGATCGGCGTGCGCACGATCGCCTGGTGGGAGGGCTCGGTCTCGCTGGCCTCGTTCATCCATCGGTACGACGAGCACGGTGGCGGCGATCTTCCGGCCTTCTCGTGGGCCTGGGAGGAAGCGCCGCCGTACGCGCGCACGGGCGAGGTGGACACACTGGACGGCTTCCTGCTCGTGCTCTCGCCGTGGGCCGTGCGGAGTCTCCGCTTCGATGAGTGGCTGGGTGCCCTGCACGGATACGACTTCGACTTCTGCCTGCAGGTCAGGGCCGCCGGTCGCAAGGTCATGACCGCCGACTTCCGCGCCATCCACAGCCACTCGCTGCAGCCGTTCCGGGATCCCGAGCCGTGGATCGTGGCACACATGAAGGTGGCCGAGAAATGGGACGGGCGGATTCCCGGTGTCGGCTGGAATGCGGGCAGCTGGCAGGATCGCGCGCTCAGAGCTGCCTCCGAGCGTGATGCCGCGCGAGTGATGTCGTACTCCGACGAGCTCGAGCTGGAATCGCGGGTGCGCGAGCTGGAGGGCATCCTGGCCGAGACGACCGAGAGCATCTCCTGGCGCATCACGGCCCCGCTGCGGTGGCTGAGCAGAATGCTGCCCTCCGTCGCAGAGAGAACGCGAATGCATCCCCGTGCACGCCTGCTCAGCGCCGGACCCCGAACCGACCGGGGTTGAGGGCGCGATGATCGCCTTCGGCTGTTCGGTCAGCGAATCCGAGCCCTACTTCCGCTACGCGGAACCTGGCATCCGCATGGCCGCGGAGCCCGACTCGGCGATCTTCTCCTACGCCGCCGTGGGGACCATCGGGCGCACGTACAACCTCCTGCTCGACGCGGCGGCCCGACATGAGGACCTGGAGGCGCTCGTGATCGTCCACCCGCACACCGAGATCGCCGATCCGGAGCTGTGCGCCAAGGTGAGGACGGCGCTGGCCGACCCCGACATCGCTGTGATCGGGTGTGCCGGCGCGAGCGACGTGCGCACCATTGCCTGGTGGGAGGGCTCGGTCAGCTGCGGAGCGGTGACCCACCGCTACGTCGAGCACGGGGGCGGCGAGCTGCCCGCCTTCTCGTGGACGGCCAGGCGCCCGGCGCCGGCCGAGGTGGACACGCTCGACGGCTTCCTGCTCGTGCTCTCACCCTGGGCGGTCCGCACGGTTCGCTTCGACGAGGGCCTGATGCTCGGTCATGGCTTCGACCTCGACTACTGCCTGCAGGTGCGCGGCGCCGGGCGCAAGGTCGTGACCGCTGACCTGCGCGTGATCCAGCATCGCTCGCTGAAGGTGATCGGCGACCTCGAGCTGTGGGCCGAGGCGCACGTGGAGGTGGCTCGAAAATGGGAAGGTCGCATGCCGGGCCTCGAGACGAGCACGATCGACTGGCGTCAGCGGGCCCGCCGCGCCGAGGCGGAGCGCGAGGCCGCGCGCGCGCTGGCCTACTCGAAGCGGCTGGCCGCCGATGCGCGCCTCCAGGAACTGGAGCGCTCGCTGCAGCAGGCGACCGAGACGATGTCGTGGCGGATCACGACGCCGCTGCGCAGAATCAACAAGTGGCGGCGAACGAGGTCGGCAGGCGAGAACTGCTCGGGGCCCAGGTGAGCTCACGCTGACGCGAGCCGATGATGTCGCGGAGGTCGCGCCCAACCTCACGCCGCCGCCCGGTAACCCCCGCTTCCCGCTGTTCGATTCGCTGCGCGCGATCGCCGCGCTGCTGGTGTTCCTGGGCCATACGGTCACCGGCACCTACTCGTACCCCCAGCATCCCATGCTGTTCCTGGCCGCGGCGCAGCTCGCCGACCAGGGAGTCGCGATCTTCTTCCTGACCTCCGGCTTCCTGCTCTTCCGGCCGTTCCTGGCCGCGCGACGTTCTGGACGCACGCTGCGGCTGCGCGATTTCTACCGGCGCCGGGCGTTACGGATCGTCCCCGCCTATTGGGTCGCGCTGACGCTGTTCATCGTGTTCGGCTTCGTCAGCGGCGTCACCGCGCACAACTGGTGGATCTTCTACGGCTTCGCTCAGATCTACTGCCTGGGCACGATCGGCCATGGGATCGGCGTCGCCTGGACCCTGTGCATCGAGGTCACCTTCTACGCGGCGCTCCCGGCGTTCGCCTTCGCGGCGGCGCAGCTGGCGCGAGCCCGCGAGTCGGTGCGGGGTGATGTCGCGCTGCTCGTGGTGTTGTCGCTCGCCTCGCTCGCCTTCCGGACGCACTTCAGCGCCTTTTCCGACTACGCGACCGTCTCAACCCTGGCCGGGACCTTCTGCTGGTTCGCACTCGGGATGGGCCTCGCGATCGCCAGCGTCACCGATGGAGACCGGCCGCTGTCGACCCCCACTCGGCTGGTGAGAGAGCATCCGGCCTTGCTGTGGGTCATTGCGGTCGGCAGCTGGTCCTTGCTGTACGAGGTTTCGCGCTCGAGCCAATCGGTGCCGACCAAGCTGGCCACGCATCTGCTGTACGGCGTGGTCGCCCTATTCGTCCTCTTGCCTGGCGTGTTCGGAGACACCGAGGGCGGAGTGCCGCGACGCGTGCTGCGGCTGCGGGGGCTGGCGTGGGTGGGACTCGTCTCCTACTCGTTCTACCTATACCACACGATCGTGATCGCGCAACTGGCCAAGAGCATCAGGAACGGCAACCCGCCCCACGGCTACGCGTTCGTGCTCATCGTCTCGGCGGCGCTGTCGTTGGCCTGCGCCGCGGCCAGCTACTACCTCGTCGAACGGCCGATGATGCGCCTCCGGCGACTGCCGATCGCCACCTGGTGGCGGCTCGACTAGTGCCGGGGGTCGGAAATCCGTCGGCATTCGAGTGGCCCCCGGACCACCAACTCACGACACTTGTGCGCCGACGCTAGCGCTCGTTGAGCGCCCGGCGGATCTCCTGCTTGGAGATCATCGACTGCTCGGTCGCGACTCCGGCCTTCACGCGCAGCCAGGACAGCTGCTCGGCGACGGCGACGGCGCTGGAGTCGAGCATCCGCCCCAGCAGGGCCTCCAGACGCGCTTGGCGCTCACGGGCATCCCATAGCTCCACCCGCAGTGCATGCTCCTGGGCGATGTGATGGATGCGGTTCTCCTCCAGGCGTGCCAGCAGCGAGTTGCGGTCCCACGGATCGAGGACGCGCGCCACGTGGTCAGCCCATGGTGCGTCCCGGTGCCAGACCGCGCCGAAGCCGAAGAAGGCCGGCACGACCACGAGCCTGAGCGCGTCGCACTCGGCGACGAAATCCTCCACCGCCGCGAGCACGCCGTTGCGCGCGCCACCCTCGCGCGCGGCCGAACGCGGGTACGGAAGCCCGTCCGGGCACACGCCCGAGTTGCCGGGGAAGATGCCGGCACGCTCCCCGGCGATCGGCTGGCGATACTCGGCCGGGATCTGGTCCGGGTCGAAGTAGTCGTCGCGGCGGCCATGCGGCCAGCAGACGTCATGGAAGAGCAGCAGCGGCAGGTTGGCACCGCTCGCGCGCCTGGCGATCAGGCGCAGCTCCTCGGCCACCGTGTAGTAGTTGTGATCCCCGTCGATGATCAGCACGTCGGGCAGCTCGATCTTCGGCAGCCCGTCGAGGCTCGTCTCACGGATCAGCACGAGCTCGGCGTTCTCGGCCGCCAGCGCCACCAGTCCCTCCTGCGGAGAGGGGTCGATCGCCGCCACCCGAGCGCCGGCATGAGCCGCCCACTCGACCAGCACGCGCGTCAGGTCCCCCGCGTACGCCCCCACCTCGACGACCGAGCGCGCCCCCACAGCCTCCAGGCAGGGGATCATGACCTCGGCGTGGTGCGCCATCGACGCCCCCCAGCGCAGTGGGTCGTTCACGTACGGGTCGAAGTCGATGCGGGTTCCCTCCACGCTCACGCGCAGTTTACCGTTGCGCTGTGGTCGAGCCCGTTCACAGCTCTTCCGCGATTCGCGGCGCCTCACGATTGAAGATCCAGACGGCCAGGACGCAGACGCCGACGTAGATCGCGATCGGGGCGAGCAGCTGGACGTACCCACCGGCGGCGACCGCAGGCGACGGCGCGCGGGGCGAGATGATCCACTTGCGCGCCAGCTCGAAGATGGGCGCCAGCGGGTTGAGCAGGATGATGTGGCGCAGCGTCGGATGCCCCACGAGGTTACCGACCGTGTACAGGATCGGCGTGGCGTAGAAGAGGACGGTCGAGAACACGGTCCACATGATCGCGATGTCGCGAAAGCGCGGGTACAGCGAGGAGACGATCATCGCGACCGCGGTTGTGATCCCGATCAGCAGGGCCAGGACCACCGGGAACAGCAGCCACGTCCACATCGGGGTGACCCCCGAGGCGATGATGAAGATCGCCACCACGACCAGGTTCAGCACCAGGTTGAAGAGGGCGGTCAGGACCACGGCGAGCGGGATGACGAGCCGGGGGAACTGAGTCTTGCGCACGATCGCCTCCTGCCCGACCACCGACCCGACAGCGATCAGCGTCGCCTCCTGGAAGAAGCCGAACAGGACGATGTTCATCAGCAGCAGGACCGGATAGTGGGGCACCTTCCCGAGATGGAAGATCTGGGTGAAGACCGTGACCAGGACGCCGAACAGCATCAGCGGGCGGGCCAGGGACCAGGCGTACCCGAGCGCAGTGTTGAAGTAGGTCTTCTTGAAGTCGGTCAGCGCGAGCAGGTACAGGAGCTCCATCGAGCGCTTCCAGCCCCCGCCTAGCGCCGAGGGGCCCGGCACCTCGCGCAACGTCAGATCGCCCTCGACGGTGCTCACTCGTCCGGCGCCGGCTCGAGCGCCGGCTCGACGTTGGTGCGCAGCGAGACGATCCCGTGACGCGGCGCGGTGCCGTAGACGCCGAAGTGGATCAGGCGCAGCCCCTGGACCCTCATGTCACCGAAGCCGCGATCCCGGCGGATCCAGCAGTCGATCGCGTATCGGCCCGGAACCAGCCTGTTCTCGATCTCGCCGGCCAGCCGCACACGCTGTCCCTGTGCGACCAGCTCGTCGAGCCGCCGCGTGAATCCGAACACCACCACGTGGTCGTCGTTGAGCACGTGCACGACGAAGACCGGCTTCTCCAGCTCGCGGGCCGCCTCGATCACCACGTCGAGGACGAGCGGCACGCCCTGCTCGACATTGGCGATCGGTCGGCCCGCTTCGTCGAGCAGCCGCGCCTGCACGGCGCGGCCGTTGATCTCCACCGCCACGGAGTCGTTGTCCGGAGCCATCACGCCGTCGCCGTCGGCGGCGGGCTCGTGGGCGAAGTTGAGCCGGTAGTAGTGCAGGGCCGCATCCTCGGGATCGCCGATGTACTCCAGCTCCCCGTCGTGAATGACCATCGCCCGATGGCACAGCGATTGCACGGTCGCCATGTCGTGGGTCACCAGCACGATCGTCTTGCCCGCCTCGCGGCGCTCGTGGAACACATCCATGCACTTCTGAGCGAAGGCGGCATCGCCGACCGCCAACACCTCATCGATCAGCATGATGTCGGCGTCGGCCTGGACCATGATCGCGAAGGCGAGCCGCACCATCATCCCGGACGAGTAGTTCTTGATCTTCAGGTCGACGAAGTCCCGGAGCTCGGCGAAGTCGAGCACCGCGTCGAGCCGGCTCTGCGCGTCGCGGCGGCTGAGGCCGAATAGGACACCGTTGAGCACGACGTTCTCGCGCGCGGTCATCTCCGGGTTGAAGCCCACCCCGAGCTCGATGAAGGGAGCCACCCTGCCGGCCATCCGGACCTTGCCGGCATCCGGGCGGTAGATGCTGGCGAGGATCTTCAGCAGGGTGCTCTTCCCCGACCCGTTGCGCCCAACGATGCCGAAGAACTCACCCTGGTGCACGTCGAACGAGATGTTCTGCAGCGCGCACAGCTCGCGGTACTCGGAGCGCCTGAACGGATGGCTGACGCGCTCCTTGAGCGTGTCCACGCGGTATTCGGGAATCCGGAACGACTTGGCCACGCCTCGAGCCTCGATCACGACGGGCCCGGCTCCCGCCCCCGCCCTGGTGCCCCGAGACACTCCGATCGTCGCGACGCCCCCGTCGGTCTCCTCGCTCCAGGACCCCGAGGTCGGAGCCGTGCCGCCCGGACGCTTTTCACTCCTGGCGAGCATCCCCTCAGGCTACCGGCTCGCGCGGGAACCGAGCGGGCAGTGCCGATACAGTGCCGCGAGGATGATCGGTCGCGAGCTCGCCGAGGTGCCAGCGGCGGCGCCCGTGGGCCTTACGGCGCCGGCGGGACGGACGCTTCGCGCTCGCGTCACGTTGCCCGCCCTGGTGATTGCGCTCTTGATGGTGGCCGGCTTGGTGGTCCGGCTGATCGTGGCTCACCAGTCGCTTTTCGCCGACGAGCTGTCCACGTACTGGATCGTCGCTACGCACAGCTTCAGCGGCGTGATCTCGCTGATGTACGGCACCAGTCACATCCCGCACGCCGAGATCACTCCGCCGATGATCTTCCTCCTGTCCTGGTTGACGGCGCAGATCTCGCACAGCCCCGAGCTGCTGCGGGCGCCGTCGCTGGTGGCCGGCACGCTGACGATCCCGGTGATCTACCTGCTCGGGCTGCGCACGGTCGGCCGGCCCGCCGCGCTGCTGGCCGCCGCGTTGACCACCCTCTCGCCGTTCATGATCGATTACTCGGCCGAGGCGCGCAGCTACGCGGTGATGATGCTGCTGACGACGCTGGCGATGCTGGCGATGCTGCTCGCGCTCGATACCCGCCGTACGCGCTGGTGGGTCGTGTACGCGGTCTGTTCCTGCGGCGCCTTCTACACCCACTACACCTCCGCCTTCGTGCTCCTGGCGCAGCTGGTGTGGCTGCTCTGGGTCCATCCCGCGGCACGCCGTCCGGCGCTGCTGGCCAACCTCGCAGCGGCAGCCGGGGTCCTGCCGTGGGTCCCCGGGCTGATCAACGACTTGAAGTCGCCCACCACCCAGATCCTGTCGGCCCTGTCACCGTTCACCGTGCACGACGTGCAACTCTCCCTGACGCACTGGGCGATCGGGTTTCCCTACGTCGAGGCCGGCGGTCTGAGCCGCCTCCCCGGCAAGCCGGCGCTGGTGCTGCTCGGATTGGCGGCGATCATCGTCGTAGCGGGGATCGCCGCCGGGATCCGCAGGCTCGGCGCCAAGGAGTGGCTGGGGCAGTTCGACCGGCGGGTCCTGCTGGTGTTCGGACTCGCCATGTCGGTGCCCATCGGCGAGGCTGTGGTCAGCGCGGTCAGCACTCACCTGTTCGGTGTGCGCAATCTCGCCGCCTCCTGGCCCGCCCTCTCGCTGTCGTGCTCGGTCCTGATCACCGCGGCCGGCTCGCGGCTGCGCCTGGTGGCGGCGGGACTGGCGATCGTGGCGCTCGCACTCGGGGCTTCAAAGCTGCTCACCGTCCATTTCGAGCGCACGGACTTCCGCGCCGCCGCGGACTTCATCGCCCGGCACGCGCGCCCGGGGGACGTCGTGATCGACGGGACCGGGGTACTGAGCCCGGGACCACTGACGGGGCTTGACCTCGTCCTGCACGCTCCCGTCAAGGTGTTCCGCGCCGGGGCCCCGGATGAGCGCGATCACCCCTTCGGCTTCCTCGACCCGATCCCGTCGAGCGCGACGGCCACGGCACGCGCGATCGCCGCCGCCCCCGGAGGCCGCGTGATCGTCGTCGAGGACACGCCCGTGGGACAGGCCAGAGCGCCGCTCATTCCGTTCCCGTCCCGCTATCAACTGGTGCAGACGCGCGTGTATCCCCAGTTCGTCGGGCTGACCATCGACGTGTGGGATCCACGGAGTCAGACAGGGAGATGAGACAGCGGTGACCGCGTCCAAGGGATCCCGCGCAGAAATCGAGCGGCCGGCGAGTGGGGTCGGCGAACCGCGGCCGGAATCGGCCGGCGAGCCTCGGCGCACCGGTTACGCGCCGGCACTCACGCTGACGGTGACGATCGCAATCGCCGCCTTCCTGCTCCTGATGTCGCTGGTTCTGCTGACGGTGCCGCGGGACCTGACCGGCCTGCAGTCCTTCGCCCAGGTCGTCCACCAGCAGAACCAGAACGCCAAGACAGCGCTGTACATCGTGGGCTTTGCCGTGATTCTGCCGCTGGCGCTGATCGCGGTTCCGCGGTTGGCCGACCACATCGCTCGGGGTCCAAACGGCTCGGCCCTGGCCGCCCTGACCGGCGGACTGGCCGCGTCGCTGGCCGCGACCCTGCTCCTCGTGCGCGCGTCCCATCGGCTCCCGTGGGGGGACGGGCTGGGCGTCGTTCTGGTCGCCGTGGTGGCATGGTCGGCGCTGGCCGGAGCGGTCCTGGCCCGGGCGGCACGCCCTCAGGCTTGGCCGGCGCTCCGCAGTCTGTCCGGCTCGGGCCCCGGCTCCAGAGCGGCTGTCCTCGCCGGCGCGCTCACGTTCGCGCTGGTGCTCGCCGTCACCGGCCTGCGGTCCCTGAGCTTCGTCCCGCTGATCGTCGGAGCGGTGGTGATCGCGGTCGTGCTGTCGGTGCGCGAGCGGCTCCAGGTGCCGCGGCTCGGCCGTCCGCTCGGCGTGGCGATCGATGTTGCCGTGGTCGTCCTGCTGCTGCTGGCGATTCCGGACACGGTCATCTTCCGAACCTCCTCCGCGATTCCGAACGCGTTCTTCGAGCCGGGCATCATCCAGTTCCAGCAGGACTGGATCCTCGGGCCGGCGAATCAGCTGCTCGCCGGCGGCGGGCTGATGGTGGGCAGCCCGGTGTCGCAGTACGGCGTGGGGATGTTGTACTTCCTGGACGGCTGGTTCCACCTGGCGCCGATCGGCTACGGCACCTTCGGATTCCTCGACGCACTGCTGACGGCGCTGTTCTACCTCGGCGGGTACGGGGTCCTGCGGCTGGCCCGCACCCCGAGGCGGCTGGCCGTGCCGGCGCTGTTGGTCGCGGTCCTGGCGCTGATCTACAACCTCCACTACCCGGTCGGCGCTCTCCCTGAGCAGGGGCCGCTGCGCTTCGGATTGGCGATGGCGGTGATCCTCGCCACCGTCGCCGGCGTGCGCTGGCCGCGGCGGGCGCGGCTGGCCCGCGCAGCGGCGCTCGTGGTCCTGGGCGTCTCCGCCATCTGGGCGCTGGAGAACTTCGCCTACACGGCCCTCACCTACGCGGCCATGCTCGCGCTGGAGGCATGGCTGGCGCCGCCGGGCGGGCGACGCATCTGGCTGGGCCGCCAGATCGCGCTCGCGGTCGGGGCGTGCGTATGCGCCCACCTGCTCTTCGCCGGCGCGATCCTGCTGGGCACGGGACAGCTTCCCGATTGGGGGCAGTACCTCGCCTACCTGCACGCCCTGCTGCTGGGCGGCAAGGAGGGATCGATCACCTACGGGTTCGACCGCTGGTCCCCGGGCCTGGGCGTGGCCGCCGGGTGCCTGGCGTCGGCGGCGGCCATCGTGCTGCTCGTCCGGCGCGCGCCGGAAGTGGTCCGTCGCGAACGTATCGGCGCGGTAGCCCTGACCGGCATGACCGCGTACTCGATCGCCGTGTTCAGCTACACCGACAACCGCTCCTCGACCTATCTGCTGTGCTACACGGGGCTGCCGCTGCTGCTCGCGGGCACGCTTTGGCTGAGCCTGATCCTCCGCGCCCCGCAAGGCGTCTCGCGCGCGGCTCGCGCGGGCGCGCTCGCCTTCGGGCTCGCGGTGGCCGTGGTGATGGTCGCCGCCGCGTGGCCGGCCGCGGGCGGGCGCTTCTCACGCTCGGTGCTGGCGCATACCCGCCCCGGCGGCGGTCTGGGAGCTGCTCTGCGGCGCCTCTGGCATCCGCCGCCGATCGATCCGCGCGCGCCTGACGGGACGCGGCTAGTGGCCCGCTACATCCCGGGCAAGCGAGCCGTCGTCCTGCTGCCGATGGCCCAGGACCTCCAGATTGAGCTGCTGGTGCGCGGCGGACGCGCCAACCGGCTGTTCATCGGGCACGGGAATATGGACAGCTTCGTGCCCTCGGCCTGGAAGAGCAAGATTGGGCAGCAGATCGCGGAGCTGCGGCCGGGCGATCACGTGCTGATCGATCGGACCGCGGTGGCGATCATCGCCACTCTCAGGGCCCACCCGTCGCTCGATCCGATTGCCCACCCGATCGGCGCCGGGGCCTCACAGGCGGAGTGGGCCCTGGGCCAGCTCGACCGGCGCTTCCGTCTGAAGCCGGTCGACGAGGATCAGCAGGGGTTCGTCGTCGCCGCGCTGGTGCCCCGCACGACGCCGTGATCGCGACCGCTGTCCGTCACTTGGTCGCCAGGATCACGTTGTGGGCGGCGTAGCGCTGGAGCACCGGCGTGTGCTCGACCGCCCGCTCGGCAACCGCGGCGGCCGGCAGAGCCGCGGGCGGGGTGAAATCCGGGACCAGCCCGAGCTGATGCGAGATCAGGATCCCCGCGCCGGCGGCTCGCAGGCCGTCGGCGATTTCCTGCTCGCCGACCAGGCGCTCCTCGCCGGTGTCCTGGGGCACGCGGGCCATCAGGCGACTCCAGTACGGATTACGGGGATTGTGATCCCAGACCAGGACGCGCCCCCCCGGCTTGAGCACCCTGACCATCTCGGCCAGCGTCTGCCGGACGTCCTCCGGGTCGGCGATGTGGTGCAGGACGGCGACGGTGAGCACGAGATCGAAGCTATCGTCGGAGAGCGGCAGCGAGGTGCCCGACGCCTGCACGGCGCCGATGGCCGGACTGCGGCGGCGCAGCACGTCGAGCATGCCCTCGGAGGGGTCGACGCCGGTCATCTCGTAGCCCGCTTCGTCCAGGCGCTCCGCGAGCACACCGGTGCCGCAGCCGACGTCGAGGCCAGACCCGCGCGGACAGTGCTCGACCACGAACGCGACCCGCTTGCGCAGGTAGTGCTCGACGACGTGAGAGGGAAGCGACTCGTCGTAGACGGTCGCGATCGCGTTAAAGTGGGAGCCGCTCACGGATCTCCCGAGCCTGGGAGTAATGCGTCTGGGCGAAGGGCGCGGGTCGCTCGCGGCGTCGCGGGCTCGCGCGCCGGAAGCGCAGGACCAGCTGGATCATGCGCAGGCCGACGAGCACCGCCTTGAGCTGGCTGCCGGTGACCGACGAGACCCCCACGCGGGGCAGGTAGTTGACCGGCACCTCGACGAACCGTGCCCCGGAAAGGATCGTGAGCAGCATGATCTCCACGCCCGCGTGGCTTCCGCCCACGCTCATCTCGCCGGCGACGCGCCGCGCGGTCTCCCGGCGCAGGAGCCGGTAGGTGCAGCCCACGTCGCTGAGGTGGCTGGTGTTGAACAGGAACTCGATCAGCTTGGCCACGGCCCAGTTTCCCCAGCGCAGGAAGCGCGCCATGTTCGCCCCGTCCCAGATCAGCTCGCGTGTCGTGCGGGTGCCGAACACGGCTTCGCATTCGGTGCTGTAGACCAGCAGCTTAAGGATGTCCTGGGGCAGGAAGGTACCGTCCGGCTCGGCCAGCACGATCAGCTCGCCGCGGGCTTCGAGCAGGCCACGCCGGGTCGCGTGCCCGTAGCCCTGCTGAGGTTCGTGCACCAGCCGCGCGCGGGTCTTGGCGACCTGTTCGGCCGTTCCCGGCTCGGCATTGTTGTCGACCACGAGCACCTCGTCGACGAGACCGGTATCGAAGAAGCCGGTGATCACGTCTCGGATCGAGTCGCGCTCGGCGTACGTCATGAGCACTACGGACACTTCCCCACCATTCCACACGATGCTGCTCCCCTTCGACTCCCTTGGCGAGGCCGGAATTCTATGGGGAATGCCCGTTGCGCCCACTGCCGGGCGGCCGGCGTATCACACCGGGTTTCTGGCAAAAGCCCAGACCTGCACCGGGAGGTCCGGCTCGTTCCGCAGCGAGTGCCAGCGCCGGTAAGCGGGCCAGCGGTCGGAGTTGCCGGTGACGCAGCGGCGGTTACCCCACGATCCGACCGTCTGGACCGTTAGACCGGCCCGCTCGAGCAGCATCCCGAGACCCCTCGGCGTGAACCGCCAGTAGTCGCGCATGCCGTACATCGGCAGCTCGTGGACGCGGATCAGGAACGGCGTCGAGACGATCACGTGCCCGCCGGGTGAGCACAGCCCGCGGAGGTTCTCCGCCGCGAGGACAGGATCGACCACGTGCTCGATCACCTGCTCGCAGATGACCACGTCGAACGTCCCTCTCCCCTCCAGCGGAGCGCACAGGTCGAAGCCCGGGTAGTTGAGGCTGGTGAAGCTCCGCCACGCATGCCCGGCCTGTGCGTCCCCACTGATCTCCACCGCGGTCCGGCTCGGAGGATCGAGCGACACGATGTGCGCGCGCACCGCCTCGTTCAGCGCCACCCGCTGCCATTGATCGGCGCCCGAGGTGGCCTCCGGCAACAGCAGCCGATCGCGGATCTGCCGCAGCCGGCCGACCGCGTCCTCGAGAGCACCCGCGTTCAGAACGCGCCGCGCCACGCGGGCGCTACCTCCTCGAGCTTGATCTCCAGCCCCGGGAAGCAACTGTCCTCGTAGAACCAGCGCCCGAACTCCGCCTCGTCGGTGATCCGGTTGTGCAGAGCCCAGCGGTTCTGCTCGTCGAGGTCGGCCCAGCGGCGATCCTGGCGTGAGCGGTGGCGCTGCAGGCACACGTCGTAGTCCATCCGGTGCAGATGGACCAACCGCAGGTCCGGGTCCATCTTGTACTGGAAGTCCGCGCGACCGTGGAACCCCGGCCGCCAGACCATCGGGACCGTCGTTACCGCGGCCTTGTCGTAGGCCCCGTTCGGGAACCAGTGATGCCGCTGGCTCAGGATCGGCCGGCCGCGCTCCAACCGGGGCTCGCGGTCCTTGATGTGGAGCAGCTCGTAGCCCAGGCAGTTCACCCACTCCTCGTCGAAGCGATCGAGGTAGTCGCCCAGCGTGCCGAGATGCGGGACCGGGACAACGATCTCGTCGACGTCTGTCACCAGCACCACCTCGTACCGCGCGATCAGCTCGTGCTGAAGCGCCTGGATCGTCTCCAGCGTCCAGACGGCGTCGACCCCGTCGCGCTGGGCCGGGATGCGTACAAATCCCTCTCGCGCAGAGGAGCCGTCGGTCGAGTCGTTGTCGAGCACGTAAATGTCCTGCGGAGCGAAGAAGCGCCCGTAGTAGCCCAGCCAGATCGGCAGGAAGACCGATTCGTTGTAGACCATCGTGATGATCGCGCGGCTGCGCGGAGCGCTCCGCTGGGGCGCTGAGGGGCCGTGCCGGCGCCGCTCGCTGCGCGCGTGGGCGAACCACGGCGCCATCGGATGCGCGGGGCTGTCCTGAGGCTCGAGGACAGGCTCGCCGGAGGGTGGCTCACCCCAGCTCAAACGTCGACGGCGATGGGGGCGTAGTCGCTGGGGAAGCCAGAGCCGCCGAAGAACCAGCTCTCAAGCGCGAAGCGGGGCTTCGGCATCGAGGGACTCGACCCGGTCTGGTGCAGGAACAGCTCGTCGAACAGCAACGCATCGCCGGGCTCGAAGATCGGGCGGATGATCGGCTTGTCTCCCGCTGCCTGTTCGGCCTTCAGCTGCGACACCTGCATGTCGAAGACCGCCTCTTCGGTCTTCGTCTGCACGAGGTAATCGAGACGGCGCGGCACGAGGTCGAGACCGGGCGACTCGTCACCGCAGCGCGAGAGCGACAGCCACAGGTTGAGCGACCGCACGGGACCCATGAACGCGCCGTCCTGGTGCCAGGCGCCGCCCACCCACGGCTCGGCCTTGCGGAGCGTCGTCTTCTGCAGCGAGCTCAAGGCCGCCTCGCCCAGGTATGCCGACGCCAGCAGCGACACGCCCGATGCGCGGAACATCTCCATCATCTCGTACGACAGCATCGGAGAGTCGGAGGCCAGCACTCCGCCGCCCTCCTTGACCCAGGAGCGGCCGAGCTCGGCATTGAAGCGCGGATCCGGGTCGAACTCCTCGTAGTACCCCTCGACCGACGGCTCGCCCGCGTCGTGACGGTCGCGCACCTCGAACGCGCGATCGATCTGCTGAGCGAAGCGCAGCGCCTGCTCGCGGCCGACCAGGCCGCAGACGAGGAGGCAGCCGTCCCGGAGGATCCCACCGCGCAGAAGCTCGGGCGTGACGTCCTTGGCGGCGATCTCGGGCAGTCCCTCGGCCTCGGGGAGGTGGGCGAAGTCAGGCTCCGGATGAACGGGGTCGGGCTTCGCGCAATCCATCAGGCGGATGCCGGCCAGGTGGCGCAGTCCTATGAGCCGCCGCTCCGTCGCCTGGCTGCGGTTGCTCCGGTCGGCCGCGGAGAGGCGCTCGATCTCGGCGATCAACGCGTCGTCGCTGCCATCGAAGTCCTCCAGCGGGTTGATCGATCGCTCCGCGACCGCCATGCCGCCCTCGTCCTGATTGCCGTTCTTGCGCCTGAAGTTCCACATCCCGGGCAACATACCATGGCGGTTTCGCAGGACTCAGCCGGCGCCTTGCGCGGTCGGTCGAGCGGGCGCTCCGACCACCGTCGCTCCAGCCCGCACGTCGTCGACCACCACAGCGTTGGCGCCGATCTGGGCACCCGCGCCGACCGTGACCCCTCCGATCACCTTGGCTCCGGTCCCGATGCTGACGTTGCTTTCGATCGTCGCGCCACGAACGTCGCCGGCTCGCAAGCCGATGGTCACGAACGGAGCGACGATGACACCCGAGCCGATCTCGACCAATCCGTCGGCCACGAACTGGCCATGGATGATGTACACGCCGGGCTCGATCAGCACCGGATCCCCGATCGAGATCTGCGCGATCGCCATCGCCAGCCGGTGCGCAAGCCGCGGCAGCACCGGCACCCCGAGCGCCTGCAGCCGAGCCTTGGCGCGGTACAGGGCCTGAGCGAGGAACGCGTCGCTGACCCAGGCCAGGCGCAGGATCTGGCCCACGGCGTCGAGCCGGGATCGGAACTCGTAGCGCTCGCCGCGGTGCTGCGCGGTGACCCGTGCGTCGGCCGGCAGCGCGACCCGCAGCCGCGGATGGCGGGCGCGAAGCGCGCGCCACAACGCATCGGCATCGATCACCGGTTCGGATTCGATTGCTGGGTCTTGCCGACTCAAGTGCCGGCTACGGTAGCCGAGAGCCGTCGTCTACGCTTGGCGCGCGTGCCACCCGCGAGCCTCCACGTGCAGCTTGAATGCGAGCTTCCGCGGGAGCTCAACGTCGGTGACGGCACGGCGCTGTTCGTCTGTGGCTGGTGCTTCTGCCCGCAGGCGCGGATCCGCTCGCTCAGCTTTCTGCTGGCCGGTGAAGCTCAGCCGGTGATGGCCCGGGGGATGCCGCGCCTGGACCCGTTCCGGGCACTGCACCCGGATCTCGATCCGGCCACATCGAGCAGCGTCGCGGCCGATCCGGGCTCGCCGCAGGACCCGCTCCTGCACAGCTATCGCAGCGGCTTCTGGGGCGTCGTGAGGATCGGCCCGCAGCGCGCCGGAGCGGAGCTCGAGCTGTCGCTGCGCGCCGAGCTCGACGGCGGCGGCGACGCGGTCGCCGAACTGGCCCGGATCGCCGTCCCACCGGCGCCGGAGCCGGTGTGCGCCCCCTGGCCGGCCGCGCCCGGGCCACGCGTGGCGATCTGCATGGCCACCTACAGCCCGCCGGCCGATCTGCTCCAGCGCCAGATCGACTCTTTCCGCGGGCAGATGCATGAGAGCTGGGTCTGCTTCGTCAGTGACGACTGCTCCAGTGCAGAGGGAACGGCGACGCTCGAGAGAGTGATTGACGGTGACCCGCGCTTCGTCGTGTCGCGCTCGTCACGCCGGCTCGGCTTCTACCGCAACTTCGAGCGCGCCCTGGCGATGGTTCCGGCCGATGCCGATTACGTCGCGATGGCCGATCAGGACGACGCGTGGCACGCGGACAAGCTCGCGAAGCTGATCGCCCGGATCGGAAGCGCCCAGCTCGTGTACAGCGATGCGCGTGTGGTCACGCGTGACGGTGAGCTGATCTCGGAGACGTGGTGGAACCGGCGCCGCAACAACCATTCCGATCTCCTCTCGCTGTTGGTGGCCAACGCCGTCACGGGGGCAGCGTCGCTGTTGCGCCGTGACCTGCTCGACGACGCCCTCCCCTTCCCGCCCGCGCAGTTCGCCCACTTCCACGACCACTGGATCGGTCTGGTGGCGCTGGCTCGCGGCGACGTCGCGTTCGCCGAGGAGCCGCTGTACGACTACGTCCAGCACGGCGATGCCTCGCTCGGGCACGAAGCCGCCAACCAGATGACCTCGCTGCGGGACCGCCTGCACCACCAACGCGATGCGCGCGAGCGCGTGCGGATGTGGCGCTTGCACTACTTCGTCGACGTCTGTCGCCTGATGCAGTTCGCGACCGTTCTGCAGCTCCGCTGCGGCGACCGCATGACGCGCGGCAAGCGCCGGGCGCTCGACAGCTTCCTGGACAGCGACCGCTCGCTGGTCTCCCTCGCGCGGCTGGGGCTGCGGGGAGCCCGGGAGCTCACCGGGACGCCGGAGACGCTCGGCGCCGAGTGGATGCTGTTCCATGCCCTCACATGGCGGCGCCTGGTCACGCTCACGGCGACCAACCGGCCGGGCGGCCGGCTGCGACTGGACGCACTGCCTCCGGCATCGCTGGTGCAGGAGCCCGGGCGCACGGACCCACCAGAGCCGGCCAGGGCGATCGCCGACAAGATCGCCCCGCTGCGGTGGTCGGTGTCAGACGACGCACCGTCCCGGATCAATCTCCTGATCCCGACGATCGACCTGAGGCATTTCTTCGGCGGGTACATCGCCAAGCTGAACCTCGCCCGCCGCCTGGCGCAACGCGGACTCCGCGTCCGCATCGTCACCGTCGACCCCGTGGAGCAACTGCCGGCGGACTGGAAGCAGACGCTCGAGTCCTACAGCGGGCTGCAGAGCCTGTTCGACAGGATCGAGGTCGCGTTTGGTCGCGAGGCCGCGGGCCTCGAGGTGAGCCGCTCGGACAGCTTCGTGGCCACCACCTGGTGGACGGCCTACATCGCCGACGAGGCCACCCGGTCGGTCGGCGGCGAGCGGTTCGTGTATCTGATCCAGGAGTACGAGCCGTTCACGTTCCCGATGGGCAGCTATGCCGCGCTCGCGCACGAGTCATACGGCTTCCCGCACTTCGCCCTGTATTCGAGCGAGCTGTTGCGCGAGTACTTCCGCGCGCACCGGATCGGCGTTTTCGCCGCCGGCGAGCTCGCCGGGGACGGCGACTCAGTCGCATTCCAGAACGCGATCACGCCGGTCGAGCCACCCACGGCCGCGGAGCTCACCCGCGGCGCGCCGCGCCGGCTGCTGTTCTACGCCCGGCCCGAGCCGCACGCCGCCCGCAACATGTTCGAGCTCGGCGTGCTGGCGCTCTCGCGCGCGATCGAGGACGGAGTGTTCGCGAGCGGTTGGGAGCTGCACGGGATCGGCACCGTCGAGCGAGGCCGGCGGATCTGGCTCGGCCGGGGGGCGGCGCTCACGCTGCTCCCGCGCTCCGGGCAGCACTCCTACGGCAGGCTGCTGCGTCAGCACGACGTCGGCCTGGCGCTGATGTACACGCCGCACCCGAGCCTGGTTCCGATCGAGATGGCATCGGCCGGAATGCTCACGGTGACCAACAGCTTCGAGAACAAGACCGCCGAGGCGATGGCCGCGATCTCGGCCAACCTGATCACCGTCGAGCCGTCGGCGGAGGGGATCGCGGCCGGGCTCCGGGCGGCGGCGGCGGGGACGCTTGACGTCGACCGCCGCGTCCGTGGCAGCAGCGTGCGCTGGAGCAGCGACTGGGACGAATCGTTCGCCGACGAGCTGATCGACCGGCTCGTCTCCGTGCTCAGGGGAGCCGATGCCGCCGCGGTCTGACCCGAGGCCCCGACCGGGTCTTGCCGGCGGTCCCGTTCATCCCCGAGGATCGAGCCTGACGACGTTGATCAACGCCCGGTCGGCGAGGCGCTTGTTGTCGTTGGCGACCTCGGCGAGCAGTAGCCAGGCCCGCACGTTCTCCGGCTCCTCGCCGACGACCGTGAGGACACTGCGGGTCGCGGACGTGCGATCCCCCTCCAGGAACGCCAGTCGTGCGCGCAGCAGCTCGACCTGCGAGTCCGGGTTGAGCGTGTCGGCTGCCTGCAGCAGGGAGCGGGCGTGCGCGGCCTGCCGGGCGCTCGGCGCGCCGTGGCCGCTGATGATGGAGGTGGCAGCCGCGGTGTCGTGGGCCTGGCGGATGCCGACAGCGAACCACGCGCAGGCGAGGAGGGGGAGGACGAGGACCGACGCACGGGCGAGCGGCATGGATGAATCATCCTCGAAACGCCTCGTCCAGGCTTGGCGCGCGTGAGCAGGGGGCCGACCGGTGTCTCGGTCCTGATGCCGAACTGGAACGGGCGTCGGTGGCTACCCGGTTGCCTCGCTGCTCTGGACGCACAGGACCTCACCCCCGCCGAGGTGATCGTTCTCGACAACGGCTCGAGCGACGGCTCGGTCGAGTATCTGCGCGAGGCCCACGCGGGCGTCCGCGTGCTGGCGCTTGGAGAGAACACCGGTTTCGCCCACGCCGCCAACCGCGGGCTCGACGCGGCCCGGAGCGATCTCGTGGCGCTGATCAACACCGATGTGGTGCTCGCCCCCGATTGGCTTGCGCGCACGACCCAGGCACTGCTGGCGCACCCGCACGCCGCGGCCGTCGCCTGCAAGATGCTCTCGCTCGAGGACCCGACCCGGGTCTACGATGCCGGAGACGTGCTCCGCCGGGACGGCGCGTGCGAACAGCGCGGCCGCTTCGGCCGCGACGACGGGCGCTGGGACGCGCCCGGCGAAGTCTTCGGTGCGTGTGCGGGAGCCGCCGTGTATCGCCGCGCCGCGGTGCTCGATGTGGGCGGCTTCGACGAGCGCTACTTCGCCTACCTGGAGGACGTCGATCTTGCCCTGCGGCTTCGGCTCGCCGGCTGGTCCTGCCGGTACGAGCCGGTCGTCGCGCTCCACGCCGGCGAGGGCTCGTCGCACCAGCTCCGGGGCGGGCACCAGTACCTGGTGGAGCGCAACACTTTGCTCCTCGTCGCCACGGCCTTCCCGGCGCGGTGGCTGCCGCTGGTCGCCTACCGGCAGGCGGGGTGGGCCTGGCACGCCGCCCGCGAACGACGCCTGGCTACTCACCTGCGCGGGCTCGCCGCCGCCCTGCCGATGATCCCGGCCGCACTGCGGGAGCGCCGCCTGCTGCGGCAGACGGCGCGGATCCCGGTCGAGGAGGCGATCCCCGCCCGGCCGATCAGGGGGCCGGCCGCCGGCGGCCACCGGTCGCAGCACGCGTGAAGGGCTAGGGCATGAACTTGCGCGAGCGCACGATGCCGCTGGTGTGCAGCATGTACCGAGCCGCCGCGGCCAGCGTCTTCAGCCCGTACACGGTCGATTGGCTGAACGAGGCGGATGACGCCTCGGGGAAGTACCGCGTCCGGGCCGGGACCTCGACGATCCGGAACCCGAAGTGCACCGCCTGCATCACCATCTCGGAGTCGAACACGAAGTCGATCGAGTTGCGCAGGAACGGGACGGTGAGCAGCAGCTCGCGCGAGAAGGCGCGGTAGCCGGTGTGCAGCTCGGTGAAGTGCGTATGCAGGACGCGGTTCTCGACCTCGGTCAGCCCGCGGTTGGCGATGTACTTGTACAGCGGCATCCCGCCCTGGCGCCAGGCGCCGGGCTCGGCCAGGCGCGACCCCAGCACCATGTCCGCCGCGCCGCGCAGAATCGGCTCCACCATGCGGGGAATCAGCGACGGCTCGTACTGACCGTCGGGATGCAGCATCACCACGGCGTCGGCTCCGCGCTGCAGCGCCTCGAGATAGCACGTCTTCTGATTGCCGCCGTAGCCCACGTTGTGCGGGTGCCAAATCACGTGCAGCGGCAGGCGGCGGGCGACGTCCACGGTGGAGTCGGTCGACTTGTCATCGACGAGGATGATCTCGTCCACCGTGTCCGTTGGAATGCCGGACACGGTCTGCTCCAGCGTCTTGGCGGCATTGCGGGCCGGCATCACGACGATCACCTTGGCCGTCGCGCCGAGCGTCACCGCCGTCGTGGACGCCGTCAAAGCTTCGTCGGGCTGCTGCTCCGAGGTCTCGGCTTGGCTGTCCACGACGCGGCAAGCTTAGCCAACCAGCGTCCCGGGGCCCGGCGCGGCGCCGGGCCGTGGCCCTGACGGCACGGGTCCGGCCTGTGGCGGCGCCGGGTACGTCCGGCCGCCCGTCGAACAGATGGCCAGTGGGTGTGACATGCAACGACCGCGGGTACTCCCCGTCCATGCAAGCAATGACACTCATCGCCCGCGCGGTCCGCTTCGTCGCCAGCGTCATCGCGGTCATCCTCGTGCTCGGCATCGCATTCGCGATCTTCGACGCCTCGGCCACCAACACCGTGGTCTCGCACGTCAACGACTGGGCCCACAGCCTGGCTGGGCCGTTCGACGGCATGTTCCATCTGCACAGCGCCAAGGCGAGCATCGCGCTCAACTGGGGCCTGGCGGCTGTCGTGTACCTGCTGATCGGAGCCATCATCGCCCGGATCGTGCTGTTCCCGGCGGGCACGGTGGCGCGGCGCAGCACGGTGTAGGGCAGCCGGGGGGCCCGCACGTTGGGGTGGCACTGTGCGCCCCCTCGTTGCGGCGGTCCAACGGCGGTGGAGGGAACGCGCGGTCCGGACCGGGCAGGTGTTCCCGTTGAGTCCCGGCCCCCGGGACTCAACGGGAACACCTCGCAGGCCGGCGCCCTCCAATCGAGCCGGCGCCCCCTACCCCCGCGTCCGTGCCCGCGCCAGCCTCACCCGCGCCGTGGCCGCCAGCTCGACCTTGCGCAGGCGGACGGCCCGGGGTGTGACCTCGACGCATTCGTCCTCGCGCAGGAACTCGAGCGCCTGGTCGAGTGACAGCTCGCGCCTGGGCACGAGGCGGACCAGCTCGTCCGCGGTCGAGGAGCGGATGTTGGTGAGGTGCTTTTCCTTGGTCGCGTTCACGTCGAGGTCCTCGGCGCGGGCGTTCTCGCCCACGATCATGCCCTCATAGACCTCCTCGCCCGGCTCGACGAACAGGGTGCCGCGCTCCTGCAGGTTGAACAGGGCGAAGGCGGCCACGGTGCCGCGCCGGTCGGCCACCAGCGACCCGGTGGGACGGGTGCGCAGCTCACCGTGCCAGGGCTCCCAGCGGTCGAACACGTGATGCACGAGACCGGTGCCGCGGGTCTCGGTCAGGAACTCGGTCCGGAAGCCGATCAGCCCGCGAGCGGGAACGAGGTACTCCATGCGAACCCAACCGGTGCCGTGGTTGACCATCTGCTCCAGGCGTCCCTTGCGCAGGGCCAGCAGCTGCGTGATCACGCCGACGTAGTCATCCGGGGCATCGACGCTCATGCGCTCCACCGGCTCGTGGACCTTGCCGTCGATCTCGCGCGTGACCACCTGGGGCTTGCCCACCGTGAGCTCGAAGCCCTCGCGCCGCATCAGCTCGACCAGGATCGCCAGCGCCAGCTCACCGCGGCCCTGGACCTCCCACACGTCCGGTCGCTCGGTCGGGCGCACGCGCAGCGAGACGTTGCCGACCAGCTCGCGCTCGAGGCGGGCCTTCACCTGACTGGCGGTCAGCTTGTCGCCGTCCTGGCCCGCGAGCGGCGAGGCGTTGATCCCGATCGTCACCGACAGCGACGGCTCGTCGACGGTGATCACCGGCAGCGGCCGCGGATCGTCGGCGTCGGCGAGCGTCTCCCCGATCGTGATCTCGGGGATCCCGGCGACGGCGATGATCTCGCCCGCGGCGGCCTCCTCGGCATCGATGCGGTCCAGCGCCTCGGTGACATACAGCTCGGTCACCTTCACCCGCTCCACCTCGCCGTTCGCCCGGCACCAGGCCACGGTCTGGCCGCGCCGGATGACTCCGTGACGGATCCGGCAGATCGCCAGGCGCCCGACGTACGGGGAGGCGTCGAGGTTCGTCACGTGGGCCTGGAAGGGATGCTCGGGATCGTGCTCGGGCGCCGGCACGTGCTCCAGCAGCAGGTCGAGCAGCGGCTGCAGGTCGGTGCCCTCGACCCCCTCCTCGAGCGATGCCCAGCCCGCCTTGGCATTGGTGTGGACGATCGGGAACTCGATCTGGGACTCGTCCGCGTCGAGGTCGAGGAACAGCTCGTAGACCTCGTCGATCACCTCGGCGATCCGGGCGTCGGGACGATCGACCTTGTTGATGACGAGGATCACCGGCAGCCGGGACTCGAGCGCCTTGCGCAGCACGAACCGGGTCTGCGGCAGCGGCCCCTCGCTCGCGTCGACCAGCAGCAGCACGCCGTCCACCATCGTCAGGCCACGCTCGACCTCGCCGCCGAAGTCCGCGTGACCCGGCGTGTCGACGATGTTGAGCTTGACCCCGGCGTAGCGGACGGCCGTGTTCTTGGCCAGGATCGTGATCCCCTTCTCGCGCTCGAGGTCCATCGAGTCGAGCACCCGGTCGGCGACGTCCTGGTTGGCGCGAAAGGCGCCGGACTGCCACAGCAGCGCGTCGACGAGGGTCGTCTTGCCATGGTCGACGTGCGCCACGATGGCGATGTTGCGGATGTCGGAGCGGGCGGCCACGCGGGCGGCCCACGATAGCCGCGTTGCCACTGAATCAGCTCACCGGGGGGCAACCCCGGCGCCCGCGCCCCGCTTGCGCCGGCTGGGGATGCGGTCGACGAGCCGGCCCAGGCGCTCGGTCGTGCCCTGCAGCGGGGCGATGGTCGTGGCCAGCGCCCGAGCTCAGGCCGCGAAAGCCGACCTCACACTCTCCCGACCCACCCGGGCCCGCTCCCAGAAGGTGTAGGTCCCCTGCTCCTGCAGCTCGCGCGCGGCCTCGACCGCGGCGCCGAGCGCCGCGTAGGCGAATCCGCCCCCGACCGACACCCGGCTCACGCCCGCCTCGGCGAGTTGCGCGACCGCGGGGCCCCCGGGTAGGGCGAGGACGTTGACCGGGCGATCCACCGAGGCGACCAGCTCGCGAATCTGCTCGAGCTTCCTCAGCCCGGGCGCGTAGAGCACATCGGCGCCCGCCTCCTGGAAGGCCTGCAGGCGCGCGATCGTGTCCGCGAGGTCGGGGCGGCCGTGCAGGAGGTTCTCCGCTCGCGCGGTGAGCACCAGCGGGACCGGCCCGGCGTGGGCGGCCTCCGTCGCAGCGGCCACGCGCTCCACCGCTAGCTGCGCATCGTAGATCGGGTCCTCCTCGCGCCCGGTCGAGTCCTCGATTGAGCAGCCGGCCAGGCCGGCCGCCAGCGCCATCCGCACGGTCTCGGCGACCTCGCCCGGATCGTCGCCGAAGCCGTTCTCCAGATCGGCCGAGACGGGCAGCGGCGTCGAGGCCACGATCGCGGCCGAGTGCGCGATCGCCTCCTCGCGCGTGACCGTCCCGTCGAGCCGGCCCAGCGTGGCGGCGAAGCCGCTGCTGGTGGTGGCCAGAGCCTTGAACCCGAGCCACTGCAGCAAAACCGCTGACCCCATGTCCCAGGGGTTGGGAATCAGCAGCGGCTTCTCGGAGTGATGCAGCTCCAGGAAGTCCCTCGGCCGGCGTGCTGGGTCGATCATCCTCTCTCCTCTCTCGGTTGGTGGCGCAGATTACGATGCTCGCGAGAGCCCGGGGGATCGGGCGCAGCGAAAGGATCCGGGTGCCTGCGGGTGATTGCGAGAGAGCGTTTGCCCGAGCCGCAGCCGGCGACGGCCTCACCCTCGAGCCCCAGTCGTTCGACTGGCTGTGCGAGCAGGGCCACGTCGGGCTCGAGCGCGTCGCCAAGGCGCGCCGCGAGCGCTGCTCGCATCCTGAGAACTACCGTCTCGGGGGCGGAGGCTCGTCGGTGGCCGACACGTTGACGGTCGAGCAGCGCCCCAGCGCACGCGGACCTTGTAGGTCATCTGCATCGGTTGCATCGCCACCACGAGCACATTGCCGCATGAGACGCACACGTAGTCGTCCGGGCCGTTGCCGCGGAACACCGGCCGATCGGGATCCTCCTGGATCGCCGTGCCGCCGTCGAAGGGCACTTCGCCCTCCCGGATCGCTCTCATCATGATCGTCGCCATGTCCGTGCCTCGGTCAGGTCGCTTTGATGCGCGTCACGGCAACTCAGATCTGGCCGAGCTTGCTGGTGAAGTCCTTGATCAGGGCGTCGAGCACCCCGACCATCACTCCCTCGCCCATCGACGCGGCCTTGCCGGTGATCTGCGCGTTGGTGTGGATCACCCCGCCGCCGTCGTTCAATGCCAACGTGACGGTGGCGTTGGCGTGGCCCTGGCCGCCGGCTTCCTCGACTTCACGGTGATCACCGCGCGGTGCGCCGCGGCGTCCTGCTCGGTGACCTCCACGGTGCCGGTGAACATCATCGACATCGCGCCCATCTTGACCTTGATCTCGGCCTTGGCCGAGTGCGGACCGGTCATCTCGATCACGCGGCCGCCCTCGACGGCCGGCACCACGCGTTCGAGATCCAGAATCGCGGCCCAGTTCTCGTCGATCGGCTTTGCGCTCGAGAACGGATGATCAAGCTCCACAGCCATATCCGTGCTCCTGGTCGGGGTTGGCGCGAGTGCGTCCATGGGCACGAGCGCGTCCATAGAATCCGTCCATGACGATCCCAGCGGGAATCCACACCTTCGGCCCGGCGAATGCGACGCTCGCGGTGAAGACAGGCCGCACGGGAGCGGCGGCCAAGGCCGGGCACAATCTCGTCATCCACGTGATGGCCTGGGAGGGCACGCTCGAGCTCGGTCCGGACCCGCCCAGGCCAACCTCACGCTCGATGCGGACGGGACATCGCTGCGGGTGCAGGAGGGCACGGGCGGCATGCAGTCGCTCGGCGAGGACGACAAGGCGAGCATCCAGAAGTCGATCGACGACGACGTCCTCAGGCGCAAGGACGTCAGGTTCGTGGGGCATCAAGCCGTACTCGACCCTGTTCGGAGCGCTCAAGGTGGTCGACGAGGTGGACGTCGTGATCGACGCCCTGCTGCCGGCCGGCTGAGCTGAGCATGACCGCCCCACACTCACCGCCGAAGCTGCTGTCGATCGACGATGCGCTTGCCCTCGTCGGCGCGCACGTGAGCGCCCTGCCGGCTGAGGAGGTGGCCCTGGAGCACGCCTACGGGCGCTTCCTGGCCCAGCACCTCCGAGCGGCTGTCGACCTGCCCCCATTCGCGAGCTCGGCCATGGACGGCTACGCACTGCGCGCAGCCGGCACGCCAGGGCGGCTGGCGGTCGTCGGTGAATCGGCCGCCGGCTCCCCGTACCGCGGAGCGCTGGGCGAGCGCGAGACGATCGTGATCTCCACCGGCGCCGTGATTCCTCCGCAGGCCGATGCGGTGGTACCGGTCGAGGACGTGCTCGGCGCCGGCGGCGATGAGATCGAGGTCAGCGAGGTCGTGCCGCCGGGCGCCTTCGTGCGCGACAGGGGCAGCGACATCAGGCGCGGCGACCCGTTGCTGCGCACCGGGACTCGGCTCGGTCCCGCCCAGATCGGAGCCGCCGCGGCGGCCGGACTGGGCACCTTGCCCTGTCGCCGGCGGCCGAGCGTGGCCATCCTGACCACCGGCAGCGAGCTTCGCCGGGTCGGTGAGCGGCTCGAGGAGGGCGAGATCTTCGACGCCAACGGGCCGATGCTCGATGCGGCGCTGCGGACCACGGGCGCCACCATCCGCCGCATCCCCGGTGCCGCGGACACGCCGGAGGCGCACCGCGCCGCGCTCGAGCGGGCGCTCGAGCACGACGTGGTGATCAGCTCGGGTGGGGTCTCGATGGGAGCGCACGACCTCGTCCGCCGCGTGGGCAGCGAGCTCGGCGTCCATGAGGTGTTCTGGCGCGTCGCGCTGCGCCCGGGCAAGCCGCTGGCCTTCGGGGTGCACGGCTCGACGCTCGTGTTCGGCCTGCCGGGGAACCCGGTTTCCACGCTCGTCTGCTTCGAGCTGTTCGTCGCTCCGGCGCTGCTGGCACTGCAAGGGGCTCCCAGCCTCCGCCCGCAGTGGGGCAGCGCGCGGCTCGGCACGGCGGTGGCCCGCAACGCGCAGCGCGATGATCTGATCCGCGTGCGCGCCGCCGGCGAAGGCGCAGAGACGGTGCTGGCGCCGCTGCACGGACAGCAGTCGCATCAGATCGCGATCACCGCGCAGGCGGACGGCCTCGCCCTGATCCCGGCCGGGACCGGCGAGCTGCCGAGTGGCAGCGAGGTCTCCTACCTGCCGCTGCACCGTTTCTGAGGCTCTCACCGCCGGTTCTGAAACTAGTCCCTGTAGACGGTCTGCGCATCGAGCCCGCCCTCGACCCCCGTGGCAGGGCGCCGGTGCCGTGGGCGTACAGAGCGATCTCCTCGATCGTCTTCACCTGCGTCGGATCGCTGCCGCCCGGCCTTGACCCAGGCTCCGCCCGACCACTCGAGCGTGTCCGGTGAGGCCTCGAGGGCCGTGCCGGCGAGCAGCTGCGCCTTGGCGCGAATCTTGCCGACGACGCTCGCGATCGCCGCCGAGGTCCCGTCGGAGGGACGGGTGTTGTACCCGTGGCCCACGCCGAAGCGGTCGGTATCGGCAGGGTTCACGATCGCCGATGGGGAGCCGACGGTCGCACACTCTCCGACCCCCTTGGCGCCGACGATCTCGGCGTCGAGGCCGGCCTCGACCCCTTCGGGAGCTCGACCGCACCGTGCGCGGCCATCGCGATGTCCTGAAACGTCTCGCCCTTCTCGGGGTCGCGCTTCACATGCCACCGCGCGGGTGGCCCCTTGTCCCAGCTGAGGTCGTCGGGGGACACCTCGAGCATCGCGGAGGCGACGATCGGCGCCCGCTCGCGGACCTTGCGGGCGACCAGCGCAGTCGCCGCCCCGCTCACCGGCGTCGAGCGGGAGCCATAGGTGCCGAGTCCGTACGGAGTGACCTCAGTGTCGCCGTGCACCACGTCGACGTCCTCGGGGGGGATGCCAAGCTATCGGCGACGATCTGGGCGAAGGTCGTCTCATGGCCCTGTCCCTGGGTCTGGACGCTGATGGACAGCTGTGCCTTGGGTAGTTCGTCGGCTGCGCCGTCGTGTCGAACGCGCCGTGGTCGGCGATGACCTCGACCCGTACGCCGAGGACCTTCCCTTCCCTGGTGGCGGCCATGGCGCCCGTCATCACATAGTCCCGCGCGAACCCGGTCGACATCAGGTTCTCGGAGCGATCCTCGGTCCACTTGACCGGTCTCCCGGTCACCATCGAGCCCACGATCTCGCACAGGTAGCCCGGGTACACCGGCATCTTGTTGCCGAAGCCACCGCCGATGTCGGGAGACACCACGCGGATCCTGTGCTCGGGGAGCCCAGCCACGAGCGCGTACAGGGTCCGGTGCGCGTGCGGCGCCTGCGAGGTGCACCACAACGTCAGCTTGCCGCTGACCCGTGTCGCCCCCGGCGCTCGCCGGCGAGCGCTGGCTGATTGGGCCGCCCGAGCTCGACCCATCGACGGGCACCGGAATGTTCTTCGCCCGCCACGGCCTCGACCCGAGCGACATCGCCGCCTACACGAGCCATGCCGCGTCGATCACGGCGGCCGCGGCCGGTGAGGGAACATGCTCACGCTCGCCCACTCGGGCCAGACATCGCTACGGGTACGGCCCGCGGTGCACGTCACCCTGTGGCGCTCGGTCGCGGCGGATATCGACGCAGCCGTCGAGCGAGGCGTCAAGCGCTGACCCGTCTGTCGCCGGAACCAGGGCCACGCCGAGAGGGGCTACGCGACCTCGCGCAGGCGCCCCGTCTCGACCTCGTAGACGAAGCCCCGGATTGAGTGCTTGCGGGGGATGAAGGGCGACGCCTTGATCCTGGCGATGGACTGGCGAACGTCCTGATCGAGATCCGAGAACGACTCGGCGGCCCACTCGGGCTTGATTCCGGTCTCCTCCTGGATTGCGGCCTTGAGCTCATCGTCCTTGAATGTGAGCATTCCGCAGTCGGTGTGGTGGATGAGGATGATCTCCTCGGTTCCGAGCAGGCGCTGCGAGATCGCCAGGGAGCGGATCTCGTCGTCGGTGACGACTCCGCCCGCGTTGCGGATCACGTGCGCGTCGCCCTCCTGAAGCCCGAGCGCGCCGTACACGTTGAGGCGGGCATCCATGCACGCGACCACGGCGGTCTTCTTGCCGGGAGGCAGCGGCAGGTCGCCTTTGTCGAACACAGCGACGTACTTCTCGTTGTTGGCCAGCAGCTCGTCAGTGGTGCTCATGGGGTCTCCTGGGGTCCGCGGAAACCGGCAAAGTACCAAAAGTCAATTGCCTTTGTGGAGTTACCTCTCACAACCCCTCGCGGGGCGCGAAGGGCCTCCCCGGCGTTCCCCCGACCATGATCATCTTCATGCCCGCCGGGCCCCCGACGACCTGGCGGCGCTCCTGGGCGTCGACCCGGAGCCAGCGCCCCGGCGTGAGCGCCACCTCATCGGATCCGATCCGCATCCTGCCCGAGCCGTCGAGAATCACGTACACCTCCTCGTGACCGGTCTGGAGCTCGTCGTGCTCCATGCCCTCCGCGTCCGGAGGTACCTCGATGTAGTTGATCCCGAATCCCTCGACGCCGAGGGCGCGGCGCATCTTGTAGAAGACGCCGCGGAACGGCTCGACATCCTGCAGGTCGACGTGGTTGTAGGCCATCACTCGCTCCCCGTTGGCATGGGCAGCGATCTTCTCACGGCGTCTCCGGCTCGAGAGCCCATGGCGACAGGGCGGCTCGCACCCAGTCCGGGATCGCGCGCTTCTGCAACGTGTCGGCATGGACGAACACGTGCCGCGTGGTGCCGGACGTGAGCAGCTCACCCCGACGTCTCAGCTCATGCCGGCAGGTGAGGCTGGAGTCGCCCATCCGCTCCACGGCGACCGCCAGATCGAGCTCCTCATCGAAGCGGGCCGAGCCGTGGAAGCTGAGCTCGGCATGCGCGAGCACGATGTCGGCGCCGCGAGTCGTCAGCTCCTCGTAGCCACCGAGGGCGACCCGGAACAGCTCCGTCATCGACATGTCGAAGTAGGCCAGGTAGTGCGGATTGAAGACCACGTCCTGCCGGTCGCATTCGGCGTAGCGGACTCTGATCGAGTGAACGTAGGCGGGGCCCATCGGCCGATGATCGCATCCGCGCCGGCCCGGCCGGGACATCCTGAAGCGTTTACCGCGGATGGCCGACCGGGTAGGGTCTGACCGCAGTGTTCGCTGCCTACGCCGCCCGCATCACTCCACAGGATCCGCTGTCCGGGCTCAAGCTCGGAGAGCGACCCGACCCCTCCGCCCCCGAGGGATGGACGACGGTCACGGTCAAGGCCGCCTCGCTGAACCATCACGACCTGTGGTCGCTGCAGGGCGTGGGCCTGAGCGAGGAGCGGCTGCCGATGATCCTCGGCTGTGACGCCGCCGGGCTGGACGAGGACGGGAACGAGGTGGTGGTCCACAGCGTGATCTCGGATCCCGGCTGGCGCGGCGACGAGACCTTCGACCCCAAGCGGGCGATCCTGTCCGAGCGCCACCAGGGAACGTTCGCGGAGAAGGTGGCGGTGCCGAGCCGGAACGTGCTGCGCAAGCCACCCGAGCTCTCGTTCGAGGAAGCGGCCTGCCTGCCCACGGCCTGGCTGACGGCCTACCGCATGCTGTTCACCCGGGCCGGCGTGGTGCCGGGCAGCACCGTACTCGTCCAGGGCGCCGGCGGCGGAGTGTCCACAGCGCTGATCGTGCTCGGCGCGGCCGCCGGCGTGCGGGTGTGGATCACGAGCCGATCGGAGCAGAAGCGCGCCCGCGCGCTGGAGCTCGGCGCTCACCGAGCCTTCGAGTCGGGCGAGCGGCTGCCCGAGCGCGTCGATGCCGTGATGGAGACGGTCGGCGAGGCCACGTGGGCTCACTCGATCAGGTCGCTCAAGCCCGGGGGCACGGTGGTGATCTGCGGCGCCACCAGCGGGGACGCTCCGCCCGCTGAGCTGACGCGGATCTTCTTCCTTCAGCTCTCGGTCGTCGGCTCCACGATGGGAACGCATGACGAGCTGGAGCGGCTGATGGCGCTGTGCGTCGAGTCCGGCGTCCGGCCGGTGATCGAGACCGTGATCCCGTTAGGCGAGGCTCGCGCGGGCTTCGAGCTGCTGGCCGCGGGCGAGTCGTTCGGGAAGGTCGTCTTCACCCCCTGACGTCGTCGCCATGGTCGCGCTCTCGCTCCCGGGTCCAAGTGCCGAAGAACTTTGCTCGGAACGCCTCGTCACATTGCTTGGTGTGTGTCTCGGAAGCGCGGCATCCGTGGCGGGCTGTAGAGCTGCGGCCGGAAAGCCGCAGTCGATGTCCCGGGGGAGCTTGGCTACGTGACGATCCCGCTGGGCCGCCGGCGCTTGCCGCGCTCCTGCCGCGGGAAGGGTTGGGCGGGCACCGTCACGGGGGTACCGCCGATGCACTGCCCTGCGGCGCCGGCCGGAGCCGCCAGAGCGGGAGCCTTGGTCCGCGGGGCGGCGGCGAAATTGAACGCGCTGGTCAGGTCGCCCGTGACCTTGCGCCGCCAACCGCTGAGGTTCGGGACCTCGACCCCGAATCGCGTCTCGAGGAAGCGCAGGATCGAGGTGTGGTCGAACGTGTCCGAGCCGGACGGCCGGCCCGGGTAGTACCCGGGCCGGCCGCGCAGCGGTGCCTCAGTGCGAGCCTGCCGGCTGGCCCGTGACCGGGTCCAGGAACAGGGTCGACCGCTCGGGCCCATGCCCGAAGTGGAACATCGAGCTCAGCGAGCCGGCGATCGAGTCAAACGATCCGGAGATCCTCGGCAGGCCCCAGTTGTCCTCCACGAACTTCAGGATCGAGCTCTGATCGGTGAGCTCGTGGGAGACATAGCCCTTCTTGGCCCAGGGCGAGACGATCAGCAGCGGCAGCCGCGGACCGTAGCCGCAGCGTCCCTGCTGGTCGGCCAGCCGCTTGCCCGTGGTGCCACAGAATCCGACGCCGGTCAGGAAGTCCTGCGGGCCGGGGGGTGCCGCCTTCGACGTGTTCGACGGGTTGTGGATACCGCTGTAGGCGTGGTCGTAGAAGCCGTCCGAGTCGTCGTAGGCGATGACCACGGCGGTGCTTGACCAATCCGGCGTGTGCTCCAGCGCGTTGATCCCATTGGCGATGAACTGCTGCTCGTCATAGGGATCCGAGTACCCGGCGTGTCCGTCCTGGTACCCGGGCGCCTTGAGGAAGCTGACCGCCGGGAGACGGTCGGGCGAGAGGTAGCCGTGGCTGATCGCGCCGACCAGAGCGTCGAAGTCGCTCATGTCGTACTGATGGTTTGCCGTGTCGAACTGCGGGGTTGCATTGGTGATGGTCTGGGTGTCGGTGCCGATGGCATTGAGGGAGGCCGGCGGCAGGTGGTGCGGGTTCGCCGTGGAGGCGTAGTACTGGAACGGCTCGTGGTGCGGGATGTAGTCGTTCTTGTTGCCGTAGTTGGTCGGGCTGGGGGTCGTTCCGCCGGTGCCGCCAACGGCGGCACCGATGGGGTGTACGGCGTTGCACAGCCCCTCGTCCGAGGCGGGGGGCGTGGCGAACTTGCCCTTGAACTGGTTGGGGATGAACGTGCTCGTCGGCTGCGGGTTCGACGCCGTGGCCGCCGCGAAGCTGGTCGTCGGGCGGAATCCGCCCTGGAAGAAGCCCCAGCTCAGCCCGGCCGCGTTCAGCTCATCGCCGATGTTCTTGCCCTTTAGCGACGCTGCGTCGCGGGTCGAGCAGTCGTCGTAGTACGGCTGCGCGTCGTCGATGAGGGTGTAGCCGCCGTGCCCGTCGCCGACCGTATCGCCGTTCGTGTTGGCGCCGTTGATCATCAGGCCGACGCCGCCGCTGTTTCCGGAGGCGAGGTTGATCGCGCCCGGAGATGAGAGACCGAAGGTCGTCCCGTACGAGTTGTCGCTCATCGCGAAGCTCTGGGCGTAATTCCACAGGCCGGTGACGGTGTTGCCGTCGTAGTAGTTCATGACGTCGCTGCCCTTGCAGGGCTCACCGGTGGAGCTGTTGCCCGTGGTCGTGGCGGTAGCGGTCAGGAACTTGTCCATCTTGCCGCCGTCGAACGCCTTCTGCTCGCTGGCGTAGCCGTGGTCCTGGTCACAGGTCAGGACGTCGTTGATGTTGGCGGGATCGAGGCGGCGCGGGTTGACCGGGTTGCCGCTCGAATCGAGGTTGGGGTTGTTGGTCAGCAGCGTGCCCTTGCCGCCGGCGCCGGGAGAGCGCAACCCGTTGACGGTCACGTGATGAGCGCCGTGGAACGGCTGCCCTGATGTATTGGCGGCGTCCGGATAGGTGCCGAAGTAGTGGTCGAAGGAGACGTTCTCCTGAAAGATCACGACCACGTGCTTGATCGGCGTCGCGGTCGATCCCGCTTGGGCGCGATGAGCGCGATGGCCTATATCGGCCACGGCGAGCGCTCCGCCCAGCGTGCAGGCCGCCCCCACTCCGGCGACTGCCGCCCATCTCCATCTACGAGTACCGCGCATGCGTCCTCCTCAGCTGTTTACGAGGGTGAGGCGTCGGGCGCGGTCCGACTCGAGCTCGGACCGGGACCGCCGCCGGCGCCCGAGTCTGTTCCCGCCCCGGTCGAGACGGGTGTCCAGCAGGTGAAGGGTCCGTGAACATCCGGATAACGGAGGGCGCCTGGTACCGGACGGCGACAGCGGGGATTAGATGCGCAGCGCCGGGACGAGCTCGCGGCCCAGTTGCTCCACGGCGGCCAGGTCGCGATGCAGGAGATGCTGGACCATGACCCGCTCGACTCCGACGCCGGCCAGCGCGGCGAGCTTGTCCGCCACCGCCTCCATCGTGCCAGTGATGAAGTAGTCGGGCAGACTCGCCAGGAAGCTCTCGGCGCCGCCCTCGTGACCGCGCCACTCGGCCAGGCGGCCGGCGCGGTCGAGCAGCTCAGCCCGGTCCTCGCCGACCAGCCATCCGGTCATCAGCGAGAGCGGAATCGGGTCGCGCCCTTCGCGACGGCACGCCTCGTCGAGGTCCGCGCGGATCGCCGCGCACTCGGCCGCGGTCTTGTTGACGGTGTTGTACTCGTCGGCACGGCGCGCTCCGAGGTCGATGCTCCGCGGTCCGCCCCGGCCGCCCAGGATCAGCGGCGGCCGTGGCCGCTGGACCGGCTTGGGGCGGGCGTCGAGGTCATCGATCCGGTAGTGGGCGGAGTCGAACGTGAACCGCTCGTCGCCCCACTCCCGGGAGATGATCTGCAGCTGCTCCTCGAGTCGCTCCATGCGCTCGCGCAGGGGCGGGAACGGGAACCCGTAGGTCTCGTGCTCGGCCTCGAGCCAGCCCGTGCCCAGCCCGAGCTCGACCCGCCCGCCAGAAACGTGGTCAGCCGTGGTCACCACCTTGGCCAGCTCCGAGGGATGACGGAAGGTGGCGGGGGAGACGAGCGTCCCGAGCCTCAGCGTCCGGGTCACGGCCGCGAGCGCCGAGATCGTTGCCCACGCGTCGAGCGACCCGCGCTCGCCGTGGCCGTCGACCGACAGGTAGTGGTCGGAGCGGAACAGCGCCTCGACCCCGTACTCCTCACACGCGCCGGCCAGC
>JADGPN010000425.1 GCA_017882465.1 Solirubrobacteraceae bacterium | reverse complement strand
GACGCTCCGGTAGCCACCGCCGGGCTCCCGACACGCCCCGCCGGCCCGAACACCACCCAAACCGGCCTGTCAGCCCTCCAGTGACACCCGGCCAGACGTTTCAGGTCACAGTCGCACGCTTACTGCACGCTCGGGGCTAGGCTCGATCGTGTAGCGAACCGCCCGCGCCAACAGCGCCGCGCCTGCGGTCCCCTTCGGGCGTTTCGATGGGTGATTGCGGGGGGAGTAGCGGCGGGCTAGCTGCTGGCTCTCGCGGCGGTCGCTGGATGTTGGAGGAGCGAGCTGGTCACCCGCGACGCTGGCGTTGGGTCAAGCCCAGCTTGATCGGCGGGCGTTGCGCCCGACCCGTGCGCGTCGCTGCCGACCCTACGCCAGGGCGCGAGCGGACTGTCGTTCGGGGCTGACTCGCACGACGTCCCAGGCGAGGCCTGCGCGCTCGAGCAGCGTGATGAACAGCGCGGACGGGTCAAGCTCGAAGCGATGCAGTCCGTGGAACGCCGAGGTCGGGAACGCGTGGTGGTTGTTGTGCCACGCTTCGCCGAGCGACGCGACGGAGAGCCACGCGAGGTTGCGCGACTGGTCGCCGGTGGTGAATCGCCGCCGCCCGTAGAAGTGGCAGAGCGAGTTGATGCTGTAGGTGACGTGGTGCAGCACGAACACGCGCACCGCCCCGCCCCAGAGCAGTCCGGTCAATCCGGCCGCGATCGAGTGGCCGATCGCGAGGCCGAGCCCGAACGGCACCGCCAGGCCGAACAGGACCCACAGCAGCGACGTCGAGTTCACAAACCTGATCACCGGATCCGTGAGCAGGTCCGAGGCATAGCGCTCCGTCGCCGCGCGCTCGGTGTGCAGGAACAGCCAGCCGACATGAGCGTGCGCGAGCCCGCGTAACGCCCCTCGCCAACCGACGCCGTGATCGACGTGGGGACTGTGCGGATCGCCGGGGAGATCGGAGAACGCGTGGTGCTTGCGATGGTCGGCGACCCAGGAGATGACGGGCCCTTCGATCGCCGCCGAGCCGAGCGCGGCGAGCGCTCCGCGCAGGAACGGGCTCGTCTTGAAGCTGCGATGCGTGAGCAGACGGTGGAAGCCGACCGTCACCCCGAGACCGATCGGGAGGTAGGTGATCGCGAACACGACCAGGTCAGACCAATGCAGCGACTGGTCCCAGGCCTGCCATATGGCCACGGCCAAGAACAGGACCGGCGCGATCGTGACGATCCCGGTGATCGTCCGATACAGACCTTCGTTCATGCACGGCTGAACATCGCCCAGGGTAGGACCCTGACCCGCCGGCCGTTCAGCGACCTGGGGAGCGCTGACGGTGCTCACGGGTGTTGAGATTGGGTGCGTTGTTGTGCCGTGGGTCGCAACGTCCGATCGCGGCTCGTGGTGGTAGCGAGCCTCGGCTGTAGGTCCTCGATCGGCGGCGAACCGGGCCATCAGTGCCCGCGTTTTCGAGCGTTGCGGCTGGGGTCACGCGCTATCTGATCGGGCTCTGTGCGCCGGTGCAACCCCCCGATGCTCTCATCTTCGAGCACCGTCCGGTGATGGACGGCGTTCTGAAGTCCTTCGAGCGCTGCCTCGAGATGCGCGATCCGCGCCTCGAGCGTCTCCAGTCGGTGCTCCCAATCGACCTCTGGCGACCGAGCGCCTTGTCGCGGCCCGCTGTTACGGCTCCGCCACACTCGACTCAGGCGCTTTGTGATCGTCGTGACCGCGGTTGGCTCTGCCGACCGTGGGCTTGGCGCTCGCTGGGCTTTGATCTGAGTTTGCACTGCTCAGAAGCTCCCGACCCTTTGCTGGGGTATCGCGCGAAGGGGAAGAGGAGCGAGTCCAGACGGGCGAATCGGCGGCTGGCCGCGCGGGTCTCGATCATTTGCCTCGAGCTCCGCGTCTGGGCGCGAATCGCGCTGCGGTGGCTTTCGGGCTCTCGGCTGAGGTCCTGCCCGCGGAGTCAGCTTGGCCCAAGCTACTCCCTTTCCGGCACCGGCACAACGGCGATGCGCGCCAGCGCTGGCCGGCGGCCAGCGCTCCCTGACATGGCTGCCTGGGGATCACACGCGGGGATCGGCCGAACGAACGCGCCGGTGGTCCCAGTCGCGACCAAGACGCCGGCCGCGACGATCACGGCGACGCCGCCCGAGCACTAACAGTGGTCCCCGATCGATACTGCGATCAAGTCCAGTCGCGACACCGGCTTGCCGGTGGAGCGCAGCACCAGCCGGTTGCACGCGCACCGGGCGAGCTCGACGATGTGGCTGGGCCCGTTGAGAGCCCGATCAGTCGCGAATGTGGCGGCTGGCGCTGTTCCCCGAGGCCCGGGGTGCGCGTGTCGCGTGGCGCTCTCATGGCGTCGGGGCGGGCAGGCTGTGGAGAGTCGCTGGCGTGGATCTGTGATGCTGGTGTGACTGCGATGTGAACGAGATTGGGGTTGAAGCGTTGGCGGGGGTTGCAAACGCGGTCGAGTCGATCGAACCGATTCCTGAGACGTCTGGTGCCGAGCGGGTCATCGCCGATGTGTTGGCGATCGGCGCGCGGGTTGAGGACGCGGAGCGCGTCCGTGATTCGGTTCCGCTGTGGTTTCACACTTTTGCGCTTGCGCCCGGGATCTACACGCCGGGGATCGCTCGCGCCCACGGCTACCGGCTTGGGGTGCTCGGCGCGGATCGTTTCGCGGGCCGCAGCGTGCTTGACGTCGGCGCGTTCGACGGCTTTTACAGCTTCCTCGCGGAGGCCCGCGGCGCGCGGCGGGTCGTCGCGGTCGATAATGAGCAGTACGTCGACTGGGTGCGCGCCCGGTTCGGCGTGACACTGACGGGTGGCGTGGGCTTCCGCGCGGTCGCTGGGCTGATCGGATCGCGGGTCGAGTACCGGCGCATCGACGCGCTGGAGGTGCGCGAGCTCGGCGAGCGCTTCGAGGTTGTGTTGTGTTTCGGGATCTTGCACCGGGTGAGGAATCCGATCGGGTTGCTGCGGGCGCTCGCGGATGTGCTGGCGCCGGGTGGCGAGATCGTGCTCGAGACCTACGGCTCGCACCCAGCCGCTAACGCTCCGGCGATTGAGGTTCACGAGCCTGGCGAGGTGTACGCGCGCGATGAGTTCGTGTACTGGGGCTTCTCGCCGGAGGGTCTGCGACGACTCGGGCGGATCGTTGGCCTCGAGGAGGTCGAGGTCGTCGATGAGCTCGAGATCGACGGTCACCCGCGGATCCTCGCGCTGCTACGAGCGGCCGACTGACCGCGCGCTGCGATCCCGTTCTGCGATCGTCGCTCAGGCTGCCGGGACGTCGGCGAGGAGCATGTGCGTGGGCTCATGGACCTGATGCTGTTGGAGCTCCTCGCCGCTGGGCGAGCGATCGCGCGGGTCTCGTCCTCTGAGCCCAGCAGCAAATGATTCCGCGTCGGGAGCTCTGTGCGAGACGGGCCCGGCCGCTGGCGACCAATTCAGCCGATGCCCGCGCCCGCGGACGAGTCCGAGCAAACTTCTTGTGGTGTGGTTCACATGAGCGCCCGCGATAGGTGTACAGTCAACGTTGGCTGGCCCTGCGGCCAGGATTCTTAGCCCAAGCCTGGATGCCACCAACGGCGCAATCCTGCGCCACGAGGCGAGAGGCGCGGGGTTACTGGTTTTGACTGCGGGGTCGGTGCAGCCCTTCTACAGGCGTTACCCCACCGCCCCGGTGGCTGCGTCCCGATCCGATTTGACCGCGCGCGGGTTCTGGCCCTCTTCCTTTGGGCGCGGACCCGATAGAGGGACGGGAAGGCTGGAGACCATGACGCGCAGCACACGTGACCTTCCAGTGCGCCGCCGAGGCGAGCTGAGCCGCGATCGCACTATCCATCGGGTTTCGTCAGCGATCGATGCCCTACGACGCCTGAACGCCCGGCGAGCGGACGGCACCCCGACGCGGGCAGCCCCGGTCGGTCCGAGCGATCCGCGCTACGCGCACCCGCCGCAGTCGCGCGGCTAGGAGGGGGGTCTGCCGATGCCGTATCTCAATTGTCTG
>JADGPN010000424.1 GCA_017882465.1 Solirubrobacteraceae bacterium | reverse complement strand
AGTGTTGTCAGGCGCGGTCCAGACCGGAAAGCGACCGCTTCCCGGTTCTGTCGTGGTGCTGTACGCGGCGGGTAGCACCTCACCGCGTCGCCTCGGCTCAGCGATAACGGGTGCGCGCGGCGAGTTTCGGATCACCTACCTGCGGCCTCGCGCAGCAGCTGTCCTCTATCTGGTCGCGACGGGCGGTAGCCGCGCTGCCGGAGCTGCGGTGCAGCTGCTGAGCGTCGCGGGCTCGGCACGGCGGCCGCTGCGGTCGGTTAAGGTCAACGAATTGACGACCGTTGCGTCGGCGTTTGCGCTCGCGCAGTTCACGCACGGTGCCGTGGTCCGTGGTCGGTCACCGGGCCTTGAGAACGCCGCTGCGACCGCTTCGAACCTGATGAACCCAGCCACCGGCGGTGTCAGCTCTGTCCTCGCAACCCCTCCGAACGGAGGCGATACCGACTCGCTCGCGACGCTGCGGACGTTGGCGGACATCGTCGGTGGGTGCACCCAGGGGAGCCCCCGAACGTGTCGGCGCTTGTTTGTCGCCGCAACACTACCGGGTGCTGCGCTGCCCGCGAACACGCTGCAGGCCGTTCTCGACGTTGCGCACAATCCGACACACAGCTCGGCCAGGCTGTTCGCGCTGCGAAAGACGCACAGCTACGACCCTCAGCTGAGCGCTGCACCGACCGCGTGGGTGCTGTCGCTCAAGTACACCGCGGGCGGCTTCAACGGACCTGGGCGGATGGCCTTCGATTCTCACGGCAACGTCTGGGTGACCAACAACTTCGAGCCGCCCGCTCCCAATACCTCAGCTGGATTTGGTCTGATCTCACTCAGCCCCACAGGCAAGCCGATCAACAACAGTCCGGTCGAGGGCGGCGGCCTCGAAGGGGTGTGGTGGGGGATCGCGATCGACCAGCGAGACCAAGTCTGGACCAGCAACTACACCGGTCATGACACAACACCGTTCACCAGCCCTGACTTCAAAGGCGGGACGAGCGTGTCCGAGTTCGCTGACAACGGCAGCCCACTGTCGCCTTCCACGGGCTTCACGAATGGGAATATCAGTGCGCCTCAAGGACTGGCGGTCGACCAACACCGCAACGTCTGGATCGCGAACCACGTCGGGAACAGCGTTACCGAGTATCCGCGCGGAGATCCAAGCGCGGCCAAGGTCATCACCGGGGGCGGGCTATCGAAGCCGTTCGCGATCGCGATTGACGCCCGCGGCAACAAATGGGTGACCGACAACGCGATCAGCAACACACTCCCGGGAGGGGTGACCAAGATCGACGCGAGCGGGCGCGCCTCAGGACCGATCATGGGAGGAGGATTGAGCTCCCCCCAAGGCATCTCGGTCGATCGATACGGGAACCTTTGGGTCGCGAACCTCGGGAGCGACAGCATCACCCTGATCGGGCCCGACGGACGGATCAACCCGCGCTCGCCGATCAGAGCCAAGAGCCTGATCGGGCCTTGGAGCACCGCGGTCGACGGCAACGGCAACATCTGGGTCGCGAGCTTCATCGGCCAAACCCTTACGGAGCTGTGCGGTGCGAACCGATCACGTTGCCCGCCCGGCACGCGTACCGGCGGCGTTCTCTCTCCGCGCGCCCGCGGGTTCACCAACGGGGGACTGGAGCATCTCACGGCCGTGCAGATCGACGCATCGGGCAACGTCTGGGTAGCAAACAACTGGAAGCGCATCGCCCCGACGGTCGGAGGAGACGGGCTGGTCGAGTTCATCGGTCTGGCCGCGCCCGTGAAGACCCCGCTGATCGGCCCGCCGCAACGGCCATGACGTCACCAGCTCTCACCTCGACGAAATGTGCCGCCTGCCGCATCCCAGGCACGGCCTAACGGCTAAGGTCTCCGATGTCCATCAGCCCGACATGACTGGCGGTACCGCCGTCCATGGTCGCGACGGCACGACGGCGACGGCAATGATCGCCACCGCTGCTTCGCGTCGGCCATGCAGAAGCGCTCGCCGGCAAGAACGGCGATACCGACATGCACGAATCGCAGAAGCGCGCCGCTGTGGTCGGCGCTCTTCTGCTCAGCCACCAAAGCGGCCACCAGCGAGCCGTCTGGCTGACTACCCCTCCCGGACAACACCAGCCGCGGGACGGACCTGAGACGCCGAACTCGACCTACGCGGCGTGCGGCGCGGCCTGAGGCGATTTGCTCAATTCCGCAATCATGAAACCCCAGGTGCCTCGAAGACGTAGTCGTCGTTGGTCCGCGGCTTCCGCTTTCGAGCTGGCTGGCTCCGAGAGCAGTGGCGTTGACGTAGCTGCCGCGGCGACAAAGCGGTAGCCCGCTGCCTCCTGTCGTGACTGCGTCCGCGTAAGCTGTCGCGGTGAGGAACAGGATGAGCAATACGAGTACCGGAAACGGCAAGGTGGTCGTGAACAGGGCGATGTCGCTTGACGGCTTCATCGCCGCCCCCGGCCACGCGATGGATTGGGGCGCTGGTCGCCAACTCGCCGACTTCGCGGCGCCGGACGAGTTCCGGGAGATCGCGGCGGCCACCGGCGCCATGCTCGTCGGCCGGCGGACCGCCGAGGTAGGCGCCAGGATGGAAGCCGAGAAGCCGGGCAGCGTGGACTACCCCTTTTCCGGACCCGTGTTCGTCCTCACGCATAGGCCGCCAGAGCCGCCGGGCCCGGAGGTCACGTACCTCACCGGTGACATCGGGGAAGCGGTCGCCACGGCCCGCAGCGCCGCGGGCGGCAAGAACCTGGAGATCCTCGGCGCCGACGTGGCCGGCCAGTGCCTACGGCGGGAGCTCGTCGACGAGATCCTGGTGTATGTACTGCCGGTGCTACTCGGCGACGGCATCCGCTTCTCACCCCCGAGCCTCCCCAGGATAGACCTGGAACCGGTCAGCAGCACGCGGTCGGGCGCCGTCACCATCCTCCGGTTCCGCGTCCCCAAGTAATCCTGCGGCCCTTTCGTGGGCGTGACGCGTCTCGATCTGCTGCGCGCCGTGGATCAGCCGCGTCAGGATCTCGTAATGTCCGGCGCGGTCGATCACGAACCCCCGCGCGCCCGCCGCCACGCACCGCGATAGCCCCATGTTCGCGGTCATCGTCTTCCCCGACCCGCTCCGGCCCGAGAGCACGAGCGTGTAGTTGGCGTGCTCCTCGTCGTAGGGGTTGAGCAGCTCGACGGTGCGGCCGGGGTCGGCGAACGCGAACGGGATCCCGGTCGGCGACCCGCACTTGGTGCCGATCAGCGGCAGCATGTCGCCGGTGTTGGCGGTCGGGTACTTGCGCGCCTTGGCGTGGATGTCGCGGCCGAGCGGCAGGCTCGAGGCCCACAGCTCGTGCTGGCGAAACTCGCCGCGGTTGACTTTGCAGTCGCCGGCGGACTCGACCTGCTCCGCGCAGAAGTCCACGGCCTCAGACAGCGCTGCGAGGTTCGGCTCGGGGCCGGGTGCTCTGAGCGTCTGGTAGATCGAGACCCTGAACAGGTTCGAGGTCTCACCGGTCGCCAGCTCGCCGAGCAGCTCCTGGTACTCGCGCTCCTGCACGTAGCGGTCGAAGTCGGGAACCCGGCCGCGCTGCTCGGCGCCGCGGTTGATCGTGTGAAGCCGCCGGTAGGCGAGCTTCAGCCGCTGGCGCTCGCGGCGGCGCTCGAGCCCGTGCACGAACACCGACAGGGTGAACGGCTGCCGGGTCAGCATCGTGCCGTGCAGCCATCCCATCTGCGTCCTGCCTGCCGTGTTGTGCACGAGGATCGTCTGCTCGACGTCGCGGTCGACCACCACGTGCTGGTGGCAGGCGCTGAAGTCGAGGCTCGACTGCGCGATCTGCTCCTTGAGCCGGATCGCCGCCTGGCGGGCGGCGTCCCGGTCGCTTCCGGCGTCGAGCTCGCCGAGCAGCTCGACCGCGTAGCTCGGGGTCCGGCGGCCAGTGTCGGCCTTGGTCGGGTTAACCTCGCCCACAGCAGCCGCACCACCTCCTCGCCGTCGAGCATGCCGGTGGGCATGCCCTCCGCCTCGAGCTCTGAGCGCAAAG
>JADGPN010000423.1 GCA_017882465.1 Solirubrobacteraceae bacterium | reverse complement strand
GCCGTGGATCGCCCTCAGCGGAGCGCTGTCAGTGCCGCGCTACGGCGCGCAGCAGAACCGCTCGTAGGCGTCGTATGGGGCACGCGTACTCATCGGCGTGCGAGGGGCACGCCCAGAGGGGGCGAGCATCTCCTCGCCGCTTGCGAATTGTGCGCTCACCGGCCATCCAGTCCTCCTCGGTGCAATGGCGGATCTCGACGAGCGCGCGGCTGCCGGGCTCGATCCCAGTTCGCTCGAGCTGCTCGCAGTCGATGTGCAGTCCGTGCTCGTCGGTGGTGGCGATCAGGTGCATGCTGGTGTTGATCGAAGGGCTCCGTTCGCTGGTTGGCGGCCGTTTGCGTTCGCGCCGATGCCCGGCGCGGGCTGGAGCTTGACAGTGCGCTGCCCGCCGGCGATCGGGCACCGCCAGCTGCGCGTCTCCGCGGCCGTGCGATCGTCACCCAACAGCACCCGCACGAGTGCGAGCGCATCCTCCCGCGGTAGTGGTGGGCTGCGGTACTCGACGCCGTCGTGTCCGGCGAGCGCCGCGCTGATTGTGTCCTCGACGTGCACGACGAACACGGGCTCGTCCGCCACGGCCAGCGGCTGACGGGTCACTCGGGTCATGGTCCGGAGAACCCGACGTGATCGAGCGCTGCGTCGAGCCCCGTCAGCGGCGCGGTCACGAGCCCGACCGGGAGGGCTTGCGAGTACAGCTCGTAGCCTGTGCCGGCTCCCTCCTGCGCCCATTCGCGCAGTGCGACGGCGTGCGGGACGAGCCAGATCGTCGCGCCCCGCTGACGCAGCAAGGACAGGATCCTCGCCTGCTTGCTGACGAGCAACAGGTTACGTGCGCGTCAGCGCACTCGGCCGGTTCACGCGGACGGTGAAGGCGAACAGCGCCTCGGGCGCCTGGGGGCACAGGAGCGTGTGGGCGCGCGGGGCGCCGCTTTCCACTCGTCGAGGAAGCCGTCGTCGTCGTCGAGTTCGGCGCGGCGGTCGAACAGCCGCGCCAGCTGGGGGTCGCGACCCTCGTCGACCATGATCGCGACCCCTCGGTCGACCGCGTCCTGCTCGAAGCCGAGGACGCCGGGGCCGAACCCCCCGTCTCGCAGGACCTGCTTGATGATCGCAGGCTGGATCCTCCACTCTCCGAGCACCTGCCGGAGCTTGTTGCGCTCGGGCTTGGTCAGTAGCTGAGCTTTGCTCATGTGCATGACTCCTCGTGTTGTGGGTTGGGCGCCCCGGGTCGTGCGATCACGCGCCCGTTCTGGGCGCGGCTACCGCATCGCCCCCGCGCCCGGCGAGTAGCCGGTCGCGGCGGCTCGCACCTTGGACTCTGCCGGCGAGCCGGACTCGGGATCACCCGGCGAGAGCGACGTGCTCGAGGTGCGGCGCTTCGCGACCGGCGACGCCCGCGCCGTCCACGCCCTCGACGACGCCGCCATGAGCGAAGCCGCCGCACGCGGTCGCGGCGACGAGCCCATCGACTCGGTCGCTGCCGCCTACATCGAAGACGGCGGCGAATCCCTCGTCGGCATCTGCGATGGGCGGCTTGTCGCGATGGCAGCGCTGCGCCACGTCACCGACGCGGTCGCAGAACTCAATCGAATGCGCGTGCACCCGGGGTTCCAGCGACGCGGATTCGGCCGAACGATCCTCGCCCACCTTGAGCATCGAGCAGGCGAGTTCGGCTACCGGACGCTGCGTCTCGACACGGCCGTCACGCTGACCGCGGCGCAGCGGCTCTACGAGAGCGCCGGCTACCGTGAGGTCGGCCGCGGACAGCTCGCCGGCGCCGAGGTCATCTACTTCGAGAAGACGCTGCGGTAGCCAGTCGACGCCGGTCCGCGCGGGACGTCGTGGCTTCGCTGGACAGGCACGGGCGCCAACCGGCCCAGCGCACGCATCCCGGCAGGTACGCCCCCGAGGCGCGGGCCGCTGTGCCGATCAGCCGCGCTCCCGCCTTGTCGTCCGTGGGTGCCAGTAACCGATCGGGTGCTGCGGCGAGCCGTCGCGGCCCCGCCGCCACGCCTCGACCTCCCACAGCCCGCGCTGCTCGCAGACGCGCACCATCTCGTCGACGATCTCGCCCTTTCGCCTGATGTTGACGCGCTGCCATTCGGGCCGGTCGAGCACAGCGACCAGTTCGCCGTCGGGGTCGCAGAAACCGGCGCGGATCTCGATCTCCACACTCGCAGGATACGGCTCGCGGGTGTCCGGAAAGCGCCGGACGGACGCGCCGTACGGCGGAGCTAATGATCAGTGATCGGATCGCTCAACGTCCCTCGCCATCGCTAATGAACGTCACTGTCGGGCGCTGGGTCGAGCGGCCCGTGCGCGGCCTCTAGTGCCGCGAGGTCCGCGACATCCTGCGGTCTTCCGGCCCGCCGCTTCATCCGCACGAGCTCAGCGATCGAACACACGCGGACGTCCCGCCCTCGAAAGCTTGCACTTGCGGCGCTGCTCGCGAGGCGCGCATATGCGGGCACGTCATCGCTCTCCTGCAGGATGTCCAGCCGCCCGAGCGATGTCGTGAGCTGAAAACTCCCGCCCGCGCCGAGTCCCGCCGGGTCCGTCGGCTGGTTTGGGAGCAGGTGCGCGTCAACGCCGATCTGTTCCGCCTCCAGCCCGCGCAGCAGGGCCGCCAGCCGCTCGTAGTTCTCGCGTGTGGGCGCGGGGACGATGTCGAGGTCCTTCGTGGCGCGCACGTACCCGTGTGCGATTACCGCGAAGCCGCCGACGATCACAAACTCAACGCCAGCGTCAACGAGCCGCTCGATGAGCGGCCCGGGCTCGAATGGCGCCATCGCTAACGCTCCGGGCGCGCGGTGGCGGCGAGCTCGCTGGCGAAGCGGCTGAGCTCGACACCTTCTTCGAGCAACGCTCCCATTGGACGCTCGCTGTCGGCGCGCAGCTCTGCCACCCGGATGCGCTCGTTGCGCGCCCAGATGCCTTCCTGGCCCTCGACGGGATGTGCGTCTGTCGCCGAGCGATGCTCACTCACGGCTGCAAACGATACGCCGCCGGCGCCCGCGAACGAGTCGGACACCTCGACGAGGTCCGTCCGGCGCGTGGCCGCTATCCGCCGCAGCGCACCGATCAGCCCGACGTGCCCAACGGCGTGCGCGAACTGCGCCCCCCACGCCGGCTCGAGGTACGCCAGCAGGTCGAGCTCGCCGGAGTCGTAGGCTGGGTTGCACACACGGCAGAGGGCGGTTGCGCAACGGCGTCCCCACAGCCACCAAGCGCCTTCGGGATCAAGTGGGCCGCGTCGATCCGCCGAGTTGCTCCGCACGCGATGCACGGCCGGCCCTCGACGACGGCGCGCTGGCTGTCGGTCGCCGCCAGTGAGGGTGTTCGCTGGAGCGGCTTGGTTCGTTGCAGCGGTTTTCGGCCGCGCAGTTCCGCGCGCCGGCGAAGCGTTGATCGCTTCATCGATGCTCTCCTTGAGTTGTTGATCGTGCGCGGTCGAGCGCACACTCCTTGGGCGAGCCGGGTCCATCGCGCGCTGTCGACCGCGTCGCCGTCTGCTCGTCGGCGGGCCGCGCCGGTCCCAGCGTGACGGTCAGTCGCGGTGCTTCGCTAGGACTGGAGCCAGTCGCAGTCGCGGCGGAAGTGCAGCGACCGGATCGCTTCGCGGGTCTTCCCGACCAAGATCGCCCTCGGAGATCAAGACCTCGTCGGAGTAGAAGCGCACAGCCTCGCCCTCCGTGCCGTCGCTCCAGCGAACGATCGCGCGCCGCCCGGCCAGCGAGCCGGGGGCAGGTCCTCGAAGCGCAGGACCTCCTCGACGATCGGGTTGCCTGGGTTCACGGAGATCGAGCCTACCTTCGCTGGCACTCCGGTCAAGGTCACGCGGCGACCCGCGTCTCGCGCTCCTCGAGCGCGCGCCTCACGTGCCGTGCGATCTCCGCGCCGCGCTCGGCACTGATCGCGCCCTGCGCCTTTGCGGAGCCTGCCGCCCCGCCAACGTGGGCGAGCACCGCTCGCCGCGTCACCTCGCCGGCTCCCATGCCGGCGACGGCCGGTACCGCG
>JADGPN010000102.1 GCA_017882465.1 Solirubrobacteraceae bacterium | reverse complement strand
CGCATATCGGTTCAGGCCTTTAGAGCTAACCATAGGATCACAGTCGCCGCGACGAGCCCTGCGGGTACTGTCAGTGCGCCCAGACGAAGGAACTCGCCCAGCTCGACGTCGGTTTCCTCGGCGTGCAGGACGCGTCGCCATAGCAACGTGGCGAGCGATCCGACATAGGTGAGGTTGGGGCCGACGTTGACGCCGATCAGCGTCGCGAGGACGGGTCCGGGGCCGGCGGCGGCCGCCACCGGGACCAGCATCAGCGTCGCCGGCAGGTTGTTGACGAGGTTCGCGAAGATGGCGCTCAGCGCGGCGATCGCGAGCAGGGCGGGCAGCGAACCGCCCGTGGGGAGCGCCGCGCGCACCGCGGTGTCCAAGCCGTTGCCGCTCGCCGCCTGAACAATCACCCCGAGCCCGAGGACGAAGATCAAGAAGCCGGGCTCGGCGGCACGCGCGAGCTGCCCCGGCGTCGCCGCTCGGCGGTAAAGCGCCGGGATCGTCATCGCGGCGGCGCCGGCGGTCGCAAACCAGACCGGCTGGATTCCCAGCACCGAACTCAGCGCGAAGCCGGCTAGCGTGAGTGCGAGCACCGCGACCGCGAAGCGCGGCAACTTCGGGCGCGCCGGACGGGTACCCGCGCGGCGCGGGCGTCTGAGATCAACCGCGAAGAAGCGCCTGAACACCACCCACTCAACGCCCACCGCCGCGAGCGTCGGAAGCACCATCAACGCTGCGAAGCGCAGGAACGACAGCTTGCTGGCGTGGAAGGCCAGCAGGTTGGTGAGATTGGACACCGGCAGCAGCAGCGACGCGGAGTTGGCCAGATGGGCGCACGCGTAGACGTGCGGCTTGGCGCTGGTGCGCATCTGCGCCGCCGTCGCGAACACGACGGGCGTGAGCAGCACGATCGTCGCATCGAGACTGAGCACCGCCGTGATCGCCGCGGCGATCACGAACACGAACGCCAGCAGCCGCTGCGGGCTCCCCTGCGAGCCGCGGGCCATCACCGCGCCCATCGCGTCAAATAGCCCCTCGCGCCGGCAGCCGTCGGCGATCAGCAGCATCGCGGCAAGAAAGCCGACCGTTGGCCCCAGAGCGCGAAGCGCGTCGCCCGCCTCTGAAAGCCCGATCGCACCAACGGTGACCAGCAGAACGGCACCGGCGACAGCGGCGAGCGCCTCAGACAGATACGGCGGCCGCGCCACCGCCACCCCGAGCGTCGCCGCCAGAACCACCAGCGCCAGCGCCAGCGCGAGACCGTTAGTCACATCCACCGCTCGTGGTCGGATCGGTGGTAGCTGTCATCGCCCGCCCCCTGCCTGGCGGCCGTGGGCAATCGCGCTCACGCTTGACGTTTGTGCAGCCCTCAGTGACCACCGGGGGCCCTCCCCTGCCCGCGGGACCCGTCCAGTCTGTGGATGCTGGCGATGAGGTGGGACAAATCGGCGAAGTCGGCCAGGTTACCCGCCCCAGACTTCTGTCACTGGACGACCGGCGGTCGTCGGCGCCGGGGCCCGAGTCGCGACCGCTTCCCGCTCGGCGAGCGAGAGCACGGCGATGCTGTGCCGGACGCCGCGACTCCGTCGCCGCAGTGCTTCCTCGCGGACCGTGGACATTTCTATGTCCCCCGAGATGAGTGTCGCGATTGCCGATCCGGGCGCCAATCCTGGCCGGTCCGGCCACTTCCGATTAGCGCCTGCGGCTGCCCCGTCCGTAGAGCGTCACGATCACCCATTCGGTGAGCGTGGATGCGCCCCTGGAGTACGGGAAGTAATAGAGCTCGCGGTTCAGTCCGAACCTGGTGACGAGCAGGTTTTGGCGCTTGGCGTACTTCTGGATCCCGATCTTGCCGTGCCGCGCCCCCACCCCCAGAGTCCTTGATACCTCCAATCGGGATCTCCATCGCGAAGTACTTTGACCAGCGCTTGCCTGTGGACAGCTGCTGGGCGCCGCACACGGGTTCGCGGGCAACCGTGAACGCTATGACGATCCCGATAACTCGATGCTCGACCTCGTGCTCGCAAGGCGGCGCGGGCTGCCGATCTTGCTTTCGGTGGTGTACATCGAGGTTGCTCGGCGAGGCGGGATCCCGCTGGCCGGCGTTGGATTGCCGGGCCATTTCGTGGTCGGCCACTTCGACACCGATCCGCCTCTGCTGCTCGATCCCTTCGCCGGGGGCCGGCCGATCGACGGAGATCTCGCACCCGGCCTGGCACGGCGGTGGCGAGCTCACGAGATCGCGATGCGAATGCTGAACAATCTCGTGGCTGCCTACGACCGGCGCGGCGATCTCAGCTGCGCCTGCGCGCGGCCGGCATGCGGCGCATGCTCCCAGCCGAACGGTCGCTGCGCGACACGCTGCAGACCGAACTCTGGGCGCTGGAAGCACGACTCAACTGACGACGTGCGCGCACCGACCACGTTGGCCGGAGCGGCCAGGGCATCCGCGCGGACCCGTACGCTCTGATCGCCGCGGCCCGGACGATGCCGCGAGTGGCTCCCGTCAGCACGACAACGGTGAGATGGCTCACTTTGCGTCGCGCGGGAGCCCCAGGCGCTGCCCGCCGCCGCTTGCCGGGAAACGGCAAGCGGCGAGGCGCTTGGTTACGCCTGGTCGCCGGCGGGGCCGAGCTCGAGGGCGACGGAGTTGATGCAGTAGCGGTCGCCGCCGCCAGGACCGTCGTTGAACACGTGGCCGAGGTGTCCGCCGCAGGTCGCGCAGGTCACCTCGGTGCGTGGCCTGAACAGTGTGCGGTCATCGTGCAGCTCGATGTTCTCGCGCACGACCGGGTCGGTGAAGCTCGGCCAGCCGGTGCCCGAGTCGAACTTCGTCTCGGAGCTGAAGAGCTCGGCGCCGCAGGCGGCGCAGCGGTAGATGCCGTCGTCCTTGGTGTGCACGTAGCCACCGGAGAACGGCGGCTCGGTTCCCTTGCGCCGGAGCACCTCGTACTGGGCCGGAGTCAGCTCCGCGCGCCACTGCTCCTTGGTCTTCTGGATTCGGGTCTCCATGTCACTCCTTTGTCGGGTCACGTGAGGTTGGACCCGGCGCGGGCCAGAACGGTTCACGACGTCGCGAGCCACGGCGCGAGCAGTCCGCGAAGCGCCATCCGGCCCCGATGCAGCCGGCTCTTGAAGGCGGCCTCACCGAGCTCGAGGATCGCCGCCGACTGGCGGGTCGAGAGCCCCTCCACATCGCGCAGGACCACCGGCGCGCGCAGCTCCGCGGGCAGCTCGCGCAGGGCCTTGGCGAGCGCGGCCCGGAGCTCTTCGGTCTCCGCGCTCGCCGACGGTCCCGGCCTCGAGTCCTCGATCCCCTCGACCGGGTGGAGCTCGCTGGAGACCACGCCGCCGGCCGCCGGCCGGCGAGCCAGGCGCCGCTGCGCCTCGTTGAAGCCGATGCGGTACAGCCAGGTGAAGAAGCTTGAACGCTCCTCGAAGCCGACCAGGCCCCGCCAGGCACGCAGAAACGTCTCCTGGGCCACCTCCTGAGCCTCCGCGTCGTCGAGCCCGAAGCGTCGCAGCGAGGCGAACAGGCGATCGGCATGGCGCATCACGAGCTCCTCGAAGGCGGCCATGTCACCGTCGCGGGCGCGCCGGACCAGCGTCTGGTCGCTGGCCGGCGGGTGGCCGGAGACATCCGTCATCGCTCGGTCGGCGGCAGGCCACGGAGGCGGCTCCTCACCGACGCGAGCACCGTCCCGGCAACGCGCTCGCTCGGCTCGCCGCGCAGCGTCCCGAGTCCGTACAGGAGCGTCTGGAGACCGCGCACCAGCTCGCGGCACTCTGCGCACTCGGCCACGTGGCGCTGCACGCGGACGATCTCCCGCGGTCCAAGGTCACCGTCGAGATAGTCCGATGCGTGCGCCGGCACCCAGCCGTGATCGTGGCCAAATCGAATTCGGTGGACCGCCCGTCTCAGCATTCGGCGAACCCTACCTCTCCCATGGATCCCGTTCCGCGCTGCCGGCGGGACCGATCGACGAGCCGTGAACCGTTTCGGGTCCGCATGGGTCTGAGCATGTGACCGCGCAACACGAGCTGAGAGGAACCGAATATGTCACGACAGACCGCGATCTTCGCCGCCGGGTGTTTCTGGGGCGTCGAGGCCGCCTTCCGCGCCCTCCCCGGCGTCACGCAGACGAGGGTCGGCTACACCGGGGGCCATCAGGACGAGCCCACCTATGAGCAGGTATGCCGCGGCGCGACTGGGCACGCCGAGGCCGTCGAGGTCCAGTACGACCCCGCCATGATCTCCTATCCGGAGCTGCTCGATGTGTTCTGGACGGAGCACGACCCGACCACCCGGGACCGGCAGGGCTGGGACATCGGCAGCCAGTACCGCTCGGCCATCTTGTACTGGGACGAGCGGCAGGCGGCTGAGGCAATCGCCTCACGCGAGGCACGTCAGAAGACCCTGAGCCGCACGATCGTCACCGAGATCACGCCGGCCGGACGCTTCTGGCCCGCCGAGGACTACCACCAGCAGTACCTGGAGAACCGCGGCCAGGCCAGCTGCGCGGTCACGATCAGCGCCGCGCAGGCCGAGCCCGCCACCCGCTGAGCGCACCCGAGACGGAACGGCGCCCGAGGCAAAGCCTCAGGCGCCGGCCCGTGAGGCGAGCTGGTGAAATTCCGATCGACGCCTCGCGCAGTCAGCCAGACTGCGCATGAGCGCATTGCCGGACAAACCGGAATCAGTCAGAGGAGGCGAAGTGAAAGCGACCGAAGAGCTCTACGACCTGGGTCAGAGCATTTGGCTCGACAACATCACGCGAGAGATGCTCGACTCCGGACAGCTCCAGACCTACGTCGAGGAGTACTCCGTCACCGGTCTCACGTCCAATCCGTCGATTTTCGACAAGGCGATCGCATCGGGCGGGTACGACGAGGCGATTCGGGAGAAGTCGGCCACGGGCATCGACCACGAGGCGCTGTTCTTCGAGCTCGCGATCGAGGACCTGCAGCGTGCGGCCGACCGCTTCCGCCCCATCCACGCGCGCACCGCCGGGCTCGACGGCTGGGTGTCGCTCGAGGTCTCGCCGCTCCTGGCCTACGACACCGAGGCGACGGTCAAGGTGGCCAAGGAACTCCACCAGCGCGCGGCGCGGCCCAACCTCCTGATCAAGATCCCGGGCACGGCGCAGGGGCTCCCGGCGATCGAGGAGGCGATCGCGGCGGGCGTGCCGGTCAATGTGACTCTGCTGTTCTCCGCCGACCAGTATCGGGCGGCGGCCGAGGCGTTCATGCGCGGCGTCGAGCGACGGATCGAGGCGGGACAGAATCCGATCGTGGGCTCCGTCGCCTCCGTCTTCATGTCGCGCTGGGACGTTGCCGTGCAGGACCAGATCCCCGAGCGCCTGAGAGACCGCCTCGCGCTCGCCGCCGGATTCCAGGTCTACCGCGCTTACCGCGAGCTGATGGACAGCGACCGCTGGCAGCGGCTCGAGAACTCGGGCGCACGGATGCAGCGACTCCTGTGGGCGAGCACGAGCACGAAGGATCCCAGCGCCCCTGACGACCTGTATCTGCACTCCCTGGGAGCCCCGTTCACCGTGAACACGGTCCCCGAAGGGACGCTGCGCGCCTTCTACGACCACGGGCATGTCGGGAAGGCCATGCCTGCGGACGGCGGCGATTCCGGGGCGACGTTGAGGGAGCTCGCCGAGGCTGGCGTCGACGTCGGCGCACTTGCCGCCAAGCTCCAGACGGATGGAGCGAAGGGCTTCGTGGACTCCTGGAACGATCTCATGGCCCACATCGACCAACAGAGCGCGGCGCTCGGGGCCGTCACTGCGACCGAGGAGTCTTGATGAGCACCACCACCATGATCCCGCTCCGAACCCGTCCCGCCTGGCGGGCGCTGGAGACGCACTACGAGGAGCTCGACAAGGTCCATCTCCGAGACCTCTTCGCCGGCGACCCAGGTCGCGGCGAACGGCTGACCGCCGAAGGCGCCGGTCTGTACCTCGACTACTCCAAGAACCGGATCACGGACGAGACGGTCGCTCTGCTGCTCCAGCTGGCCGAGGAGTCGGGACTCTCGGAGCGCACCGAGGCGATGTTCCGGGGCGATCGCATCAACGTCTCGGAGAACCGATCGGTGCTGCACGTCGCGCTGCGGATGCCGAAGAGCGAATCGCTGGTCGTCGATGGCGTCGACGTCGTCGCGGAGGTCCACGGCGTGCTGGATCGGATGTCCGCCCTCGCCGACCGGATCCGCTCGGGCGAATGGACGGGCCACACGGGAAAGCCGATTCGCAACGTCATCAACATCGGCATCGGCGGCTCTGACCTCGGTCCGGTGATGGCCTACGAGGCGCTACGCCACTACTCGCGGCGAGACCTGGTCTTCCGGTTCGTCTCCAACGTCGACTCGACGGACTTCGCCGAGGCAACCCGTGACCTCGCCGCCGACGAGACGCTGTTCGTCATCTCCTCGAAGACCTTCACGACGCTCGAGACGATGACCAATGCCCGGACCGCGCGCGAGTGGGCCCTCGCCGCTCTCGGTGACGAGTCCGCAATCGCCAAGCACTTCGTCGCCGTCTCGACGAACGCGGAGGAGGTGTCCAAGTTCGGCATCGACACCGACAACATGTTCGGCTTCTGGGACTGGGTCGGCGGTCGCTACTCGATGGACTCTGCGATCGGCCTCTCGACCATGATCGCCGTCGGACCCGGCGCGTTCCGCGAGCTGCTCGCCGGATTTCACGAGCTGGACGTCCACTTCCGCACGACGCCGCTGCAGCGCAACCTGCCGGTCCTGATGGGGCTGCTGGCCGTGTGGTACGGAGACTTCTTCGATGCCCAGACCGTCGGGGTCATGCCGTACAGCCAGTACCTCAAGCGCTTCCCCGCCTATCTGCAACAGCTCACGATGGAGTCCAACGGCAAGCACGTCACGCTGGACGGACGCGCGGTCGATTCCCAGACCGGCGCCGTCTACTGGGGCGAGCCGGGCACGAACGGCCAGCACAGCTTCTACCAGCTCATCCACCAGGGCACCAAGCTGATCCCAGTCGACCTGATCGGGTTCGGCAGGACCCTGAACCCGATCCGCGATCACCACGACCTGCTCATGTCCAACGTATTTGCGCAGGCGGAAGCGCTCGCCTTCGGCAAGACCGACGCGGAGGTACGGGCCGAGGGAACGCCCGAGGCGATCGTGCCCCACCGCGTGTTCGAAGGCAACCGCCCCAGCAACGTGATCCTGGCGGAGAAGCTGACGCCGCACACGCTCGGAGCGTTGATCGCCCTCTACGAGCACAGCGTGTTCACTCAGGGCACCATTTGGGGCATCGACTCCTTCGACCAGTGGGGAGTCGAGCTCGGGAAGGTGCTCGCAAAGCGGATCATCCCCGAGCTCGAGTCCATCGACGAGCCCGATCTACGGCATGACAGTTCGACCAATGCGCTGATCCGGCGCTACCGGGCGATGCGATGACCAGCATGGAAAGGAACTGAGGATGACGACGAACACCCCAATGCAACTCGGAATGGTCGGCCTCGGCCGTATGGGCGCCGGCCTCGTCCGGCGGCTGATGCGCGACGGACATCGCTGTGTCGGCTACGACGTCTCCCCGCACGCGGTCAAAGCGCTCCAGGCTGACGGCGCCGTCGGCGCCGAGTCGATGGAGGACTTCGCCTCCAAGCTCGAGAAGCCGCGAACGGTCTGGGTGATGGTGCCCGCCGGCGAGATCACGGACAAGACGATCACCTCTCTCGCCGAGGTCCTCGAGCCGGGCGACACGATCATCGACGGGGGCAACACGTACTACCACGATGACCTCCGACACGCAGCAGCTCTCGAGGAGAAGGGCATCCACCACGTCGACGTGGGGACGAGCGGCGGCGTCTGGGGCTTCGAGCGCGGCTTCTGCCTGATGATCGGCGGAGAGGACGCAGTCGTCGACCGGCTCGGCCCGATCTTCGCGTCGATCGCTCCCGGCATCGAATCCGCTGCCAGAACCCCGGGACGGACCGGGGACCCCACCCCGGCGGAGCACGGCTATTACCACTGCGGGCCCAGCGGCGCCGGCCACTTCGTGAAGATGGTGCACAACGGCATCGAATACGGGCTGATGGCCGCCTACGCCGAGGGGCTGAACATCATCAAGAACGCCGACGTCGGCCGGCGCCAGCAGGAGATGGACGCTGAGACGGCACCGCTCGAGCACCCCGAGTACTACCAGTACGAGATCGATACAACTGAGGTGGCCGAGGTCTGGAGGCGGGGTAGCGTCGTCGGGTCCTGGCTGCTCGATCTGACCGCCACGGCGCTGTACGCCTCGCCTACGCTCGACGAGTTCTCGGGCAGGGTGTCGGACTCCGGCGAGGGACGCTGGACCTCGATCGCCGCGATCGACGTGGGTGTGCCCGCCCCCACCCTGACGACCGCGCTGTACTCGCGATTTGCGTCGAGAGGGCTCGACCAGTTCGCTGACAAGCTCCTGTCCGCGATGCGCAAGGAGTTCGGCGGACACGCGGAGAAGCGGGCATAGCAGCGGAGTCTGGTCCGATGACCGTCGAGCGTGAGAAGCAGCTCGCGGCCGAGGCCGCCGCGCAGCTCGTCGAGGATGGCATGTTGGTCGGCCTTGGCACGGGCTCCACGGTCGCCTACCTGCTGCCTGCGCTGGCCGCGCGCGGACTCAGCCTCCGCTGCGTGGCCAGCTCGCCCGCGACCGAGCGTGCGGCCCGGGAGCTCGGGATCAAGGTCGAGTCGTTTCGTGGCCCAGGCTCTGTGTCGCGGCTCGACATCACGATCGACGGCGCGGACCAAGTCGCACGGTCCGGCTGGCTCGTGAAGGGCGGCGGCGGCGCCCACACGCGCGAGAAAGCGATCGCGGCGGCGACCGATCGCTTTGTCGTGATCGTGTCCTCGAACAAGCTCGTCGAGACGCTGACCCCGCCCGTGCCGCTCGAGCTTCTGAAGTTCGGCTTGGCGGCGACGCTCCAGCGGCTCGACACCGTCATGCTGCGCGACGTCTCCCCCAGCCCCGAGGGCGGGGTCATCGCCGACTTCACCGGCCCTTTCGAGGATCCAGAAGTGCTGGCGGCGCGGCTCTCGTCCACGGTCGGCGTGGTAGAGCACGGGCTGTTCGCGCCCGACCTGGTCTCAGACGTCGTTGTCGCGCGGGGCGAGGAGGTCGAGCGCATCGCGCTCACGGCCTGAGAGGCCGCGCGACACCGGCTGGCCCGTGGCGGCGACTGCGCCCTCGAGCGCCCTCAGCGCGGTGGCGTAGATCTCGGAGAAGCTCGGGAAGGGCTGGATCGTGTCGTGCAGCACCCCGAGCGGAACGCGGGCCCGCCAGCGTGGCCTGCTGCAGCCACTCGCCGGCCTCGGGACCGAGCGCGTAGGCACCGGTCAGCCGTTCGCCGTCGCTGAGCAGGGTCAGGAACCCGCCCGACTCCGCGTCGGCGTGTGTGTAGGTGGCGGTCCTGGACACCTCGCCGCCCAGGCCGCCGTACGGCCTGGGCCAGCTCGACGCCCGCCGGCCCGCCGCCCAGCACGAGCAGGCGGCGCGGGATCGCCTCCGTGCTGATGGCCTCGCGGGTGCCTCAGATGCCCTCGAGCACGCGCAGGCCCGGGCACGGGGCGCCACGATCGGATCCGAGCCGGTCGCCACGACGACGTGCTCGGCGGTGTGGGGCACACCGCCGAGCTCTACCACGCCTGGCCCGGCGAGCCGGCCGCTGCCGCGCAGCAGGTCGATGCCCGCGCCGGCCAGGAAGCGCGCTTGCCCGGGGTCGGAGTAATCGGAGACCATGAAGTCACGCCACGCCAGCGCCGCCTCGACGTCGCCTTCCGCGGTGGCCGCGGCCTCGCGCGCGCCATACACCGCCTCGCCGGGGCGCAACAGCGTCTTGGACGGAATGCGCGCCCAGTATGAGCATTCGCCTCCGACCGGCTCACGCTCGACCACGGCGACCCGCAGGCCCCCTCTGGCCAGTGCGGCCGCGCAGTGCTCGCCCGGGGCGGCCACCGAGGACGATGAGGTCATAGTCGCTGCTCACGCCGGTGCCACTCATCTCGACCTCCGCAAATCGGTCGCAGGTATCACAGTCACGCTTCGAGCCCCTGGTTGGGCCCGTCGAGGCCCCTGGTCGACTCCCTCGTCTGGGCAGCCGCCTGCCGGTGTCCGGCCACCCAATCCGCGATCGTGGACGCGTACTCGCCGGCCGCTTCCTCCCACACGAAATGTCCGGCGTCGATGACGACGAGCCGGCTGTGAGGGAGGCGCGCAGACAGGAACTCGGCGTTGGCGGCCGGGACGACTCGGTCTCGCCCACCGGCGATGATCAGGACGGGGGTCTCGATCTCAGGGAGGCGGCGGGCGAGTTCCGGGAGCTCGTCGGGGTAGGTGCGCGCGTAGCGCATCGATTCCACGAACCGGTCGCCGTCGTAGGATGCGAGGTAGTCCTCGCGGATCTCGGCAGGCAAGGTCTGACCCTCGATGGTGTCGAGCGCCGCGCCGACGATGACGCGCGGGTCGATCGCGCGGAAGCGGTCGAGGTCGGGGGCGAGCGTCCACTCCTCCAGCGGTCCCCTCAGCTGGATCGGGACGGCCGCCCACCACTGCCCACGACCACGCTGGAGAGCAGGCCCGGGCGTGAGGCGGCCGCGAACAGCGCCGCTGAGGTCCTGATGTCCGGGCCGACGATGTGCGGATGGCCGAGGCCGCGCTCGTCGATCAGCCGCACGAGGAACTCGCCCATCGCCCGGGGCGACATGAGGTCGTCCCTGCGCTCGGATCCGCCGAAGCCCGGGAGGTCGACGGCGAACAGCCGAACGCGTTGCGCGAGCAGAGACCAGATCGGCGCGACGGCGTACACGCTCTCGGGCCACGGACTCGTCAGCAGGATCGTCTCCTCGGCAGGCTCGCTGCTCTCGGCGTAGCGGATCCTGGTTCCGTCGCGGATGTAGCAGCGAATCTCCGTCTCGCGGCTCACGCGCGAGGACCGTCTCGCCGCCGAGCACCTCGGTGTAGAAGCGGCGGGAACGCTCGACGTCGTCGGAGACGATGAAGTGCGTGACGCGGATCCCGTCGGCGGGCGCGGGAATTCGGCTGGACGGGTCCAGGTGTCTTTGCTCAAGTCGATGCTGCTCATGCCGACCTCCGTGGTTTGGTGTCGGCCTCACGGTCGCGCTCTCGGCCTCGGATCGCGCCCGTGGAAGGCCCTGGTTCGTCCCCTGGTCTGCGGTTGCGATGATGTGATGCCGTGGCAACAGGTGGTACCCCTGCCGGTCGGCTGCTCTCCGTCAACGTCGGCATGCCGCGCGATGTCGAGTGGGAGGGCCGGGTGGTTCACACGGCGATCTGGAAGGACCCGGTCCCCGGCCGGCGGCTGGCCCGCCGGCTCAACGTCGATGGTGACGGGCAGGGCGACCTGCACGGGCACGGCGGCGTCAACCGCGCCGTGTTCGTGTACCAGACCGAGTCCTATCGCTATTGGCGGGAGTTTCTCGGCCGCGATGACTTCACCTACGGACAGTTCGGCGAGAACTTCACCGTTGAGGGGCTTGCCGATGATGAGGTCTGCGTTGGTGACCGCTACCGCATCGGCTCGGGCCTGTTCGAGGTCAGCCAGCCGCGGGTCACCTGCTACCGCGTCGGCATCCGCATGAGCGAGCCGCAGATGCCCTCCCTGCTGGTCGCCCACCGCCGTCCCGGCTTTTATCTCCGGGTGCTCGAGGAGGGCGACGTCGAGGCCGGCGACACGGTCGAGCGGGTCGAGCGCGGCCCGGAGGCGATGACGGTGGCGGAGATCGACGGCCTCTTGTACCTGCCCAACCACGCGCGCCGCGATCTCATTCGCGCGTTGCGGATCCCGGCGCTGAGCGAGGGCTGGCAGGGATCGTTCCGCGATTTGCTCGAGCAGGGCCCGGCCGGCGAGGCGGCGAAGCTCGCCTGGCAGGGGTTGCGGCGCCTGCGCGTCACGGCGATCGACCGCGAAAGCGAGACCGTGATCTCCGTGGGGCTCGAGCCGGTCGACGGTGAGCCGGCGGTGCCCGCACAGCCGGGCCAGTTCCTGACGATCCGCCTGCGGCCTGGACCCGGGGCGGCGCCGCTGTTGCGCACCTACTCCCTGTCGGGCGTCCCGAACGTCCACGGCTATCGCATCAGCGTCAAGCGCGAGCCGCACGGAGCGGCGAGCGGCTACGTGCACACCGGGCTGCGCGTCGGCGATGTGATCGAGGCCGGCGCGCCGCGCGGCTCGTTCATCCTGCGAGCCGGAGATCGCCCGGTGGTGCTCATCAGCGCCGGGGTCGGCGCGACGCCGGTGCTCGCGATGTTGCACGTTCTGGCCGCCGGACGCTCGGACCGTCAGGTGTGGTGGTTGCACGGAGCCCGCAGCGGTGCCGAGCACGCGTTCGCGGCAGAGGCCCGTGGCCTGCTGGAGCGACTGCCCGACGCCCACCGCGTCGTCTGCTACAGCCAGCCCCAGCCAGATGACCGCGACTTCGACATCGCCGGCCGGCTCACGCCCGCAGTGCTCGAGGAGGCCGGCGTCCCGACTGGGGCTGATTTCTATCTCTGCGGCCCGGGCACGTTCATGCGCGACCTCGCTGCCGCGCTGACCGCGCGAGGCGTGGCCCCCGACCGCGTCAGCAGCGAGTTCTTCGGCCCGGATGACTCGATGACGCCCGGGGTGGTCGCTGCGCCTGGGCGTGCGCCGCACCTTCCGCCCGGCGAGCCGGGCGCGGGTCCGCTGATCTCATTCAGCCGCAGCAACCTGGCGGTCGCCTGGGACCCGGCCTTCGCGAGCCTGCTCGAGCTCGCCGAGGCGTGCGACATCAACGTGAGGTGGTCCTGTCGCACGGGCGTCTGCCACACATGCGAGACCGGTCTGGTCAGTGGCGATGTCAGCTACCGGCCGGACCCACTCGAGCCACCTGCGCCGGGCAGCGCGCTGATCTGCTGCTCGCAGCCCAGCGGCGAGGTCACGCTCGATCTGTAGGTGCCCCGGCGCCTACGCCGGCGTGGCTTCCCGGTCTCGGCTCGGCAGAGCGTCGTGGAGACCCTTGCGTGACGTGACCGGGGTGTTGGTAAGAAACGCGTCACCAACGGCAAACACAGCCCACCCGACATCCGCGAAAGCGGCTTCTCGCAGCCGTGGCGCGCGTCCGCTCGACGAGGGGGGCAGGAGTCCCGCAGCCGTCATCCGAGAGTTTCGCGTGGCGCGATCACCGTCCTCGACGAGGTCGACCGTCCGCCGGACGCTCATCCCAGATGCCGGTGGGCCAGCCCGGCTGGCGCTGCCTGCCATCCCCTGCGCCTCCTTGACGCGCCCGGTTTCTTCATACAGCGAGGCGAGCCGCTCTGCGATGGCCTCCCTGTCCCTCACGCCGTGCGTCGAGTACCCGCGGAGCAGCAGCTCCTCGGCTCTCCCGTGATCCTTCGGACGGCGATTCGAGAAGAAGTGGAGGTCCGCCCAGCCGATCCACCCCCACCCCCAGCGAGGATCGGCGGCAAGGGATTGCTCGAACAGCGCCTCGGCTCTG
>JADGPN010000101.1 GCA_017882465.1 Solirubrobacteraceae bacterium | reverse complement strand
GCGGCCCGGCGGGGCCCGGTGGTGATCGTGATGAGGCCGCGCGCATGAGCGACCTGGCCGGCCAGGTCGCCCTCGTCACGGGGGCCGCCAGCGGCATCGGCCGAGCGGTGGCCGCTCGGCTCCAGGATGGCGGCATGGACGTGCTGTCGGTCGACCTGCTCCCCGATCCCGACGGCCCCGGGGTGCCCTTCGAAGCCGACCTCACCTCGCCTGAGGCCAATGCGGCCGCGGTGACCACCGCGCTCGAGCGCTTCGGCCGCCTCGACGTCGTGGTCCCGAACGCGGGGATTCAGCACGTCTCGCCGATCGAGTCCTTCGCCCAGGAGCGCTGGGACACGATCATCGCCGTGCTGCTCACGAGCCCGTTCGTGCTGGCCCGCGAGGCCTGGCCGGCGTTGCGTGAGAGCGGCGCCGGGCGTTTCATCGCGATCGCCTCCGTGCACGGCCTGGTCGCCTCTCCGTACAAGGCGGCGTACGTGTCAGCCAAGCACGGCCTGATGGGCCTGGTCAAGACGCTGACGCTCGAGGGCGCTCCTGACGGTATTACCGCCAACGCCGTCTGCCCCGGGTACGTTCGCACTCCGCTGGTGGAGAAGCAGATCGCCGCTCAGGCCGAGGCCCACGGGCTCCCGGAGGAGCGCGTGCTCGAGGACGTGATCCTCGCCCCGCACGTGGCCAAGAAGCTGATCGAGCCCCAGCAGGTGGCCGAGGTGGTCGCCTTCCTCGCCGGTCCGCACGGCGCTCCGTTCACCGGCGCTCCGATCACGATGGATTACGGCTGGACCTCGCGCTAGCGTCAGCGGGCGCAGATCCGGCCGCGGTCGCGATGACCAGGGCCGGATCGCCGGTCAGGGTGCTGTGTGACTACTTCTTGGCGGCCGGGCGCCGGGCGGCCGTCGAGCGCACGTTGGCGCGCGCGTGTCCGTTCGACGACGCCGTTTTGCCGGCCGGTTTGGAGTACTTCATCACGTCGGCCAGGATCACCGGCCAGTGCTCGCGGAGCGCCTCGTGACCCATGAACAGGCCGAGGTGCCCGCCGGTCGTGACGTGCCGGTCGATCTGCTCCTCCGGCGTCGATGCGATCGACCCCAGCGCGAACACCTGATCGGGCGGGGTGATGTGATCGGTGGCGCCGGCCAGGAGGTTCAGCGGCATGTCGATCGCGGTCGGGTCGACCTTGCGCCCGCCGATCTTCAACGAGCCGCTCATCAGCGCGTTGTCGCGGAACAGGTGGCGCACGATCCACAGGTAGAACGCCCCGGGAACGTCCTGGGTGTGCTTGAACCAGTTCTCGAACTCCCGGTAGCGGGCGACGTGCTGTTCGTTGTTGAGGTTGTGCAGCAGCTCGAACTGGCGTGCGACCTCGTCGCCGGGCTGGATCATCACGAACCCGGTGAGCATGTGCTCGCCCTTGAGCACGCCGCCGTCGGCGGCCACCAGGGCCTCGTAGAACTTCATGCTGCCGTGCGGGGCCAGGTGCCGCAGGACCTCGTGGATCACTGGCTCGCCGGCGTGGAAGTCGATCGGTGCCCCGGCGATCGTCAGCGTGTTGATCTGCTCGGGGTGCAGCGCGGCGTAGACCGTGGCCAGCCAGCCACCCTGACAGTCACCGATCAGGTTCACGCGCCCGCCGCAGTGATCGATGGCCCGCTCGATCACCTCGAGGTAGTCGTCGATCGTGGCGTCCGCGGTCTCCTCGGTGGCGCCGATCCAGTCGAGCGTGAGCGCGTGCTCGAGGCCGGCGGCGATGATCGTCTTCATCTGGCTCTGATCGGGCTGATAGTCGACGATGCATGAGTCGTGCCCGGCCTGGGGCGGCAGCACCAGCGTGGGCACCAGGCCGCGCGGCTTGGCGGTGGAGAAATCGCGCAGCCGGGCGACCGGAGCCTCGAAGATGATCTCATTCGGGCTGGCCCACTTGGGCGGCTCGCGGGTGGTCATGAGGTTCCACCACCTGGGGAGGTCCTGCGGGCCCACTTCGCCCTTGAGCGTGGCGCCCACGTACTCGCCCATGCCCCGAAGCGCAATCGACCACCCTTCTACCCAGCTGTCCAGCAGCCCCGACGAGGTCGGCGGTGCCGAGACGGAAGCGAGAGGCGAGGGGATCACTGTGTTACCTCCTTGGATGAGGAAGAGCACCGGCGATGCCGGTGCCCCTTCCCCAACGTATTGATTGCGCCCTTGAACTTGGGCAGACTGCCGACTGGCGCGTTTACTTGAGCAGGCTGCGTGCGGTGCTGGTGTACGAATCGGTGAGCTCGCGGGTGACGTCCACCTGCTGGTCGACCAGGTGCTTGACCCAGTCCACGCGGGTGGCGTCGGCGGCCTTGAGCTCGAGCTCGATCGCCCGGTCGACGGCCTTCTCGTACGAATCGACATACATGTTGCCCGCCTTGCGAGCCGCCGTCAGGAACTGCTCGTTGAGATCCTTGAACTGCCCGAAGGCCGTATCGAAGGTCGGTGCGCCGTTCGTGGTTTGAGTGGCTGTAGGCATCTGCGCTCCTTGATGAGTAGTCGAGTTCGTGCTTGCAGATTAGCAGATCCTCAGCTAACGCGCAAGCGTTGTCCTCGCACCCGGCGTGCAGGTCTGTGAGGCGCGGGAGAGTTGCCGGCAAAGCGGTGCGGTGGGGCCGGGTCAGCCCCGGGCGGCGGGGAGTATCCACCCGATCATGGCGACGTAGTGCAAGGTGGCGGCGGCGATCACCAGCGCATGGAATACCTCGTGGAAGCCGAACGTGCGCGGCCACGGGTCAGGGCGCTGACGGGCGTAGACGATCGCGCCCACGGAGTACAGGAGCCCGCCCGCGCCCAGCAGCACCAGAGCCATCGGATCGTTGAGCAGTTGCGGCAGGGCGATCACGGCCAGCCATCCCAGCGCGAGGTAGGTCGCCGCCGCCAGGGGCCGGGGCGCATCGGCCCATCCGAGTGAGAACGCGACTCCGGCCAGCGCACCGGTCCACGCCCCCGCGAGCAGCACCCAGGCCAGGGCGCCGTGGATGAGCAGCAAGGCGATCGGCGTGTAGCTCGCGGCGATGAACACGAAGATCGTGCTGTGGTCGATCCGGCGCAGGAGCGGCTTGAACCGCGGCGGCCCGGGCCAGCGGTGGTAGAGCGCGCTGCCCCCGAACAGCGCCACCAGGCCGGCGCCGTAAACGGCGAGCGCGCCGGTGGCGGCCCCGCCCGGCGCGAGCACGACGATCAGCGCCGCAGCGGCCAGGGCGATGAGGAACGCGACCGCGTGGGAGACGCCACGCAGGCGCGGCACGAGGTCGTCGGCCACGGGTCCCATCTCACCCCAGGATAGTCGCGGCATCGTCCCCAATCGAGACTTCTGTAGCAATCAGCGGGGAAAATTCGCGCCGATCGCACGGCCGCACGGCGGCCTGACCACCATCTGCATCGAAATGGTCGTGTTTGGGCCTAATCGCCCTCGCGCGCACTAGTATCTGAATCCGGATCGGCTTTATGCGCAATTTGCGCGCCAACGACAGGGAGACACAACCATGGCATTGACCATCGGCGACACCGCGCCAGATTTCACTGCCCAGACCACCGACGGCCCGATCGACTTCCACGAGTGGATCGGCGACAGCTGGGCCGTGCTGTTCTCGCACCCGCGTGACTTCACGCCCGTCTGCACCACCGAGCTGGGTTACATGGCCAGGATCAAGCCCGATTTCGACAGCCGCAACGTGAAGATCATCGGGATCTCGGTCGACCCGATGGACAATCACGAGCAGTGGGCCAAGGACATCGAGGAGACCCAGGGCACGGCTCCGAACTACCCGATGATCGCCGACACCGACTTCAAGGTGGCCAAGCTCTACGAGATGCTCCCGCACGACGTCGAGGGCGACCCGACCGCCCGCACCCCGGCCCAGAACTCAACGCTGCGCAACGTGTTCGTGATCGGCCCGGACAAGAAGATCAAGCTCGTGCTTGTCTACCCGATGACCACCGGGCGCAACTTCGACGAGGTGCTGCGGGTGATCGACTCGCTCCAGCTCACGGCCAACCACCAGGTGGCCACGCCGGCCCAGTGGAAGCAGGGCGACAACGTGATCATCGCCGGCTCGGTCAGCGACGAGCAGGCCAGAGCGAAGTACCCGGACGGGTGGGAGGCCCCCCGCCCGTACCTACGCATCGTCCCCTCGCCGTAGCTCGTATGCGCGTCGTCCTCTCGCTGCAGCGCGGGGGATCCGCCTAGACTAGGCTAGGTGCCTGCTCCGCGGCCTCCTCGTGACGACCGGTGGCTGACACCGCTCTGACGTCTTGCTGCGGACGTGGCTGTTGTGGTGGTCCACTCGGCGGCCTATGGTGGACCCGCGCCCTCTCACACCGCGTGAACCTACTCCTGCTCCGCTCCGTGAGATAGCCCGGCCGGCCAAGACCAGATCCGGCAGTCCGGCCGGGCGCGCGCGGCGCCAGCAGCGCGCACCTGGTGTCAGCGCGCAGATTCGAGCTCAGGCGGGAGCGCCTTCGGTCCGTCGGGGTAGTGCCAGGCGAGATCGTCCGGGCTGAGCTCGAGGGTGCTGGCCGCCTCGTCGGGGGCTCCGAAGACGAGCCACAGCTGGCCTGCGCCCGTGTCATTGAAGAGCTGCCTGACGCTGTTGGGCTCGACCAGCACACTGTTCAGCGGCGTCATCGTGACCAGGTCCCGCTCGATGCGAATCGGGCCGGTGCCCTCGAGCCGGACGTACAGCTCGGTGGTGGCTCGGTGGCGATGACGGGTTGACGCCTGTCCCGGCTGCAGGCGCCACAGCCGGGCGCCGAAGGCCTCGGCCTGGAGCTGCTTCGACAGGTCGGTGTTCATCACACCCATCTGGCTCGACGGACGCCAGAACGCGTCTTCAGCGCATAGGACTCGGTAGCTCATGCTCGCTCCCGAATTCGATCATGGTCAGTCGCTCCTCGCCTGTCAAGAGGCTGTACAGGATGTGTGTAGTGATGGCATGTCCATCAGCTCCGGATCGCTGCGGATCGGCGAATTTGCCCGCCGCTTTGAGGCCGAGTTCGGCAGCGAGCCGGGCGTGCAGCACTGCACGTTCGCTTGGGACCGCGTGGACGGGAAGTTCGGTCGTGCTGAGGAGGAGTTCGTTTCACGGGGCTACGAGCTCGAGGAGACGGTGGGGCTGGTTGCGACTCCGGACAGCGTCCGGTCCCATCAGCGGGAGAATCGGGAGGTCACTGTCCGCACGCTCGACCCGCTGCCAGCCGCCGATCGCGAGCTGTGGGATCAGGTCTTGGAGCTACAGGTCACCGCGCGCGACAAGCGTTTCGAAGAACAGATGCACCGGGGCTTCTCCCGCCACCGCCTTGAAGACCTGCGGGCGCTGTTCCGCGCGGGGCGCGGGGCGTGGTTCGTCGCCGTCGACCCGGGCGGCCGGGAGGTTCAGGCAAGCTGCGGGGTCGTCGTCGCTGGCACCCGCGGCCGGTTTCAAGCGGTCGACACTGCTGAGGCACATCGTCGAAAAGGGATCTGCTCGCGGCTCGTCGTGGAGGCTACGCATCGCACCGCCGAGCGGCACGGCACGGAGCATTTCGTGATCGCGGCCGATCCGGATTACCACGCTCTGGGGCTGTACGAATCGCTCGGCTTCCGGCGAGCAGAGCGTGTCAGCGGTGTCTGCCGCCAGCCGAGTGACGGCTAGCACAGCGATTGAGCAGATGGCGGTCGAGGTCTCGCCGGCGGCGTAGTAGATCGCCTTGGCCCAGCGGCCGGCGTGCTCGCGACTGTCCTTGGTGGAGAGGGTGCCGTAGAACGGCGCGGCCTGCAGACCCCGCACGCCTGGTAGGCGTTTCCGCGGACGACGCTGTAGCGGCGGCGAAAGCTCCGATTAGGGCTGATGGTCGGGGGCTGGGCGATGGTTGTGGCGGACGTTTGTGCTCCTCGACTAAGGGGTTGGAGTGACTCCGAGATAGTCGCCGGGGCGCGCCTCTCGGACATCGGTCTCTCGAGGGCACTTGGGCAGGACAAGTGCGCGGCGGGGCCTACGTCATCTGTCTCGCTGGCGGCGGAGTTCGGGGCGGACGCGCTCGGTGGTGATCGGCGAGAAGGAGTTAGGAAGTGCCGCGAGGACAGCCCCCGCCCCCAGGCCGCCAGGGAGATGCCCGGCCAGAACGTGCCGCCGCCCGTGACCGCCCAGACGATTATGAGGACGGCGTTGATGAGGAGGTAGGCGCCGAGGTGGGCCTTGAAGTCATGCCAGCGCTGGACCTGGGCCACCGCGCGCATCTGGTCTTTGTCGAGCTCAGGCTCGGCAGACGTTGGCGTGTTCGGGCTGTCTTGGCGCGCGAGTGGTGACATCGGGCCGCCGAGGATCCTCGCAAGTCATGGTGCTGTCGTGTCCCCGGAAGTCACCTGCTTGTGGGCAGGGGGTTACCACCGCCCCAGCAGCCCGTCCGGGCCCGCGATCAAGGATGGCGAATCGCTCGTGCGAGTCGACGACAACGACGACGCTTCGCCGAACGCAACGGGTGCCGCTACCCGACAGCTCTGCTGGTTCTCGTCATGCGAGGGGCAGTCTCGGCCGAGTCCGTGGACGCCAAGGCTGCTCCGCAGTGCTGGCGCCGCCGCCGCTTGATGGATAGCGTGTTCGCCGCTGAGCAGGTCTTTGAGCGGCGATGATCCGGGCCTCGGTAGTCGCCACATGCGGGTCTCGCACCGCGGCGCTCGGATCTGGGCCCGGATGAGAGCGGCTTGGAGTCAGCACGCCCCACGTTCCTCGCGGGCCCCGAGGAATGACACGGCACCGCGACGGGCTGACTGGTCGGCTATTACCCGGACGCAGGCACTCAGCGCGAGCATCTGGCCGAGCCGGGGGGTTGTACGCGGTGCCGTTCTGCTACCTCTTTGCAGATGAGCTTGCCGATCGAGGGAACTACGTCCACGCAGATCCGCGCCGAGAGCTTCCCCGATCTCGGCGACGAGGCGATGTACCCACGGATGTCGGCGAAGAAGCTCGAGCGGCTGGCGAAGCTGGGCACGCGTCGTTCGTTTGCGGTCGGAGAGACGCTATACGAGCAGGGACAGCGTGATGCCCCGTTCCTGGTCATCGAACGCGGCAAGGTGCGCGTGCTGGACCGGAAGCCCGGTAAGGATGTCTGGGTCGCGGAAGCGGACGCTGGGACGTTCTTGGGCGACATCGCCACCTTCACCGGCGAGCCGGCGATCGCGGAGTGCGTCGCCGATGAGCCGACTGACGTGATCGCCTTCGACCGCGCCTCGCTGCGGGCGATGCTCGCGTCGTGGCCCGAGCTCGCCGAGCTCGTCCTCCGCGCGATGATGGCGCGCCGGGAGTGGCATGTGGCGCACGGGTACGGCGTGCTGCGGCTGATTGCGCCGCGCGGTTCACGGCGCGCCTTCGAGGTGCGGGATCTGCTGGAGCGGAACCTGATACCGGTGCGGTGGTACGACGTCGATACCGACGAGGAGAGCGCGGCGATGCTCGAGTGGCTGCGGATCCCTCGCGAGGAGACGCCGCTGCTGGTGCGCAACACCGCCGTGCTGCGTAACCCCTCCGCGGCCCAGGTGGCCCGCGAACTCGGTCTGCGCGCGGAGATCGACGGCGAGCGGTTCGACCTGGTCGTGCTCGGTGGCGGCCCGGCGGGGCTGGCGGCCGCAGTGTACGGCGGGTCCGAGGGGCTGCGGACGCTGGTGGCCGAGGCGTGGGCGCCCGGTGGCCAAGCTGGCACCAGCACGCGCATCGAGAACTACCTCGGCTTCCCTACCGGGATCTCCGGCACCGAGCTGACTCGGAAGGCGACGTTGCAGGCGCGCCGCTTCGACGCGGTGCTGTCGAGCTTTCACAGGGCGGTCGAGCTCGCGCGTGGCGCCGAGGGGCTCGTCCGCATTGACCTCGATGACGGGCAGCACGCGCTCGCCCGTACCGTCGTCGTCGCCACCGGCGCGCGCTGGCGAACCCTCGCGGCCGACAACGTCGAGCGGTTCACGGGCGCGGGCGTCTACCACGCCGTCATGGCCACCGACGCCGACCGGTGCCGCGGCGAGGACGTGATCGTGGTCGGCGGCGGCAACTCGGCCGGCCAGGCAGCCGTGCACCTGTCGAGCGCAGCGCGCAGCGTCCGTATCGTCCTCCGTGGCGACAGGCTCGCTGCCACGATGTCGCGGTATCTGGTCGAGCGCATCGAATCACGGCGGAACATCGAGATCGTCAGCCAGACGGAACTCAGCGCCGTCCACGGCGACGACCGGTTGGAGTACGCGGATCTCCGCAGCCACGCGGACGGGAAGATCGACCGCGTTGCGGTGTCGGCGGTGTTCGTGATGATCGGCGCAGACCCGTGCACCGAGGCGGTGCACATGATGCTCGACCTCGACGAGGCCGGCTACATCAAGTGCGGCGACGGCGCAGCCTGGTGCGAGGGACCAAACCGCTGGCGGCCGACCGACCGTCAGCCGCACCTGCTCGAGACCGTCTGGCCAGGCGTCTTCGCCGCGGGCGACGTCCGCGCCGGCGCGACGAAGCGCGTCTCCGGCGCCGTCGGCGACGGCGCCCTAGCCGTGCGCTTCGCCCACCAAGTGCTCCAGGCCTGAGCCTGACCTACTGTCCGCGTCCTTGCGGCGCCCTCGGAGATCGGCGTGAACAGGCCGAGACGCCCGAGGGTGAGCAGATCCCGATCCTGAACGTGTTCGTACGCGACGGCAGCCAGTTCCGCCACACGTGGGCCACAGAGCTCATGTTCGCGCCGCGAGACGAGGGCGAGGACCCCCGTCATGTTGACTCCATCTGGCCGATCTGGAGCGTCCTCGACATGACCCCAGACGGACGGGGAACCGGGTCAAACTTCCCCGGGCTGCAATACGAGTAAGCCGATCCAGTCTGGTTGATCAGTCAACCCGATAGCCCGCGGCTCGGTCTAGGCCCGGTCAGCACGCGGCAGGGCCGCCGGGACGGCCCCCCGCGCGTACCAGGCGCGGGCGTCAAGTGAGAACGCTTCGTCGGGCAGCGCCGCCCGACATGCATCGCGCACGCGTGCCTGCTGCTCGGCGGGCAGCGCGTGCAGGTACTGGCCGGACGGTCCGACTGCGAACGTGAACGGCTCCCAGAAGTCGTCGAAGCCCGCGTAATCCGCGCGGGCGTTGAGCGCGCCGCCACTCACGTCCTCGAGGCCGGCGCGTCCGAACCGCTCCACGATGTCGCCCTCGGCGGTACCGGCCATCCGCCGCTCGCCCTCGACGCCAGGAGTGAACTGCCGGACCGCGCTCCAGAACACCCGCAGCATGGTCATCCCGCCCGTGGCCAAGTCCCACATGCAGGCGGCAACGGTGCCGCCAGGGCATGTTACCCGTGCCATCTCACGCACGCCTTGGTCGGGATCGCGCATGAAGCCGAGCACGAGGGCAGAGAGCACCGCATCGAACTCCGCCTCTGCCCAGGGCAGCGCCTCGGCCACCCCCTCGCAGACCTCCGTGCCCGGATTGCGGTCGTGGCATGCCGCCGTGAACTGCGGCGCCGGGTCGATTGCCACAACGTTTCCGGCGCCAACCCGCGCGACAAGCTCGCGCGTGAGGCCGCCCGGCCCGCAGCCGACATCGAGGACCCGCATGCCGGCACTCACACCCGCGGCGTCGGCGAGCGCGGCGGCGAGCGTCGGCGCGTATCGCCCCATGAAGCGGTCGTACTGCTCGGCCGGCGCCACGAACTGCATAACCGAAATCAAGCTGACTCCGGCGATCGCGTCAAGTCCCGGCGACCAACGCGCCAGGCCAATCCTTCGCTGCCGCTGCCTGGCTGCCAGGACTGCGAGCGAGCTGGATGGTTCACCGGAAGGTCGCGGACCTCGCTGAGTACGGAGCAGCGGGATGCGCCCACAGTCGCCTTGACGATGTGATCGCCGGAGCCCACTCCCGAGTCGAACATGACCGGAACGTCACCGGCCGCATCGACGATACCGTTCAGCATGTCCAGCGCGCCGATTCCGCTGTTGGCCCGGCGGCCACCGTGCGTCGAGCAGTAGATCGCGTCCACCCCGCCGTCGATCGCGCGGCGAACATCGTCTGGATGGCAGACCCCCTTGAGAATCAGCGGGAGCGAGGTCAGCGAGCGCAGGCAGCGGAGGTCGGCCCAGGTGAGCGTTGGTTGGGTTCCCGAATAATCCCGTCCAATGCAGAGCGGCCGCGCGAAGATCGTCCTCGGGCGATCTCGCCAGCTGCCGACGAAACACCTCGTCTAAAGGTGTAGTTGGCCAGACAATGGCCCATCAGAGCGTGGAGGCCACCATCGGGACGCCCGTGGACACTGCAGCCCGGGCGGTAGCGAGATCGCCGTGGCCGCCCTGCGCACATAGTCCGATGACACCGATCGGCGCCATGAACACGGGAACTCGGCGATCATGGCCCCGGGCACGGGAACGGGAGACGTGAGCGCCGATCGTCCCCACACCAATGACGCGGGATCCAACCAGTGTCAGGAGTCGTGACCTGACTCGCAGCAGATCACGAGGTGATCGTCGCAGGGCCAAAAGACCACACACTCACGGAGCCGAACTCGTCGGAGCCGACCTGACCGCGCCTCGCCGCGGCGCGCGCACCGAGCGGACGCCGACAGGATACGAGAAGCTGGCCGCTCGCCTTTCGCCGTGCTACCGGAGATCGACGAAGGCTGCCGAGGAGTCGCGGTATCGCCGCAATAGAACCAGGCAGGAATGCGGCGAGCGCCATTGAAATTGGGGCTGTGGCACTGGACCCCATCGCCGCGCCACCGGACGCGCAGATCCACGAGCTCCTCGATGACCTCCTGGCCGCGCAGCGCTCGCCGGGCACCCGCGCGAGCTACGCGTCCGACATCGCGATCTTCCTCGGTTGGCTCGCGGCCCGCAGCAAGCATCCGCTTCAGTTGGCCCGACCCGACCTCCGACCGCTACCGCAACTGGCTAGCGGCGACGATCGGTCCCGATGGCACGCCAGCCACGCACGGCCGTGTGTGCGGCTTCGCTCGACACGCGGCACTTCGATATCGGCGGTCATCTACGCGCTGGTCGAGCGCGGCGTGCTGCTGCGACCCGCGCTCGCGGGCGAGCTGCGGGGTAGCGTCCTGATGCGCCTGGGCGACCCGTACAAGCCCGTTCGTGTCGACCTCTGCGGGGGCGAAATCGAGGTCGGTGACTGCGACGACGACGATCGCGCGCACGACCTGGTCATCGACGGCGCGCTGCATGACGTGATCGCCTTGATCGCTTCGCCGCTCACCGGCGGGCTACCGAGACCAACAGCGGCCATGGGCCGCGCTGCGCTCGCCCGCCTGGCCGACGGCCGCGTCGAGCTCAGCGGGCCGCTGAACCTCGCCCGGGGGTTGTTGCGACTGCTCTCGGCGATGCCCGAGTCGCGTCGCACCGCGACGTCTCCCGCGACGAGCGATCGCAACCGGCAGATCGCGCGGCGCTGAGCCGGCTATCAGACGAACGCTGACTGGCACGGCAGGCGCTGGCCGCTCGAACCCGAGCCAGCTACCGGCGTTGGGTGCGCGAGCTCGTCGCTCGCCTGGCCACTGGCGGCGAGCTCGATGCGTTCCTTGCCGTCGACGCGGAGGATGATCGCCGCGCGGTGCTGGGCGATTGGCGCCGGCGGCTGGTCGATCGAGGTCTCGCGCCCTCGTTCCGCAACGTTGGTCCACCGCTCGCGCCAGGTGTAGCTGCTGAGTCGGAGCCCGAGCGGGCCGAACAGCTCCCGCTCGGCGAGCGTCTGCAGCGGGATCCCGGTCAGCTGCTCGATCGCGCGCTGCAGGTACAGATGCCCCTCGCTCGAATAGTGCCACCGCGTGCCAGGCTCGAAAGTTCACCCGGCCGGTGTCGGGCGGCGTCCAGTTGCCCAGCCCGGAGCTGTGACCCAGAACGTGACGGGCGGTGATCCGGCCCAGCCGCTCGTCCGTCGGATCGAGCCCGTACGCGTTCATACGGCCGCGGGTCAACTCAGCCAGCGGCGCATCGAGGTTCAGGATGCCGCGCGCAGCCAAGCGCAGCACGAGAGCAGCAAACGGTGGCTTGCTGAGCGAGGCGACCGCAAACACCGCCTCACCATCGACCGGTTCAGGTTCCGGGGCACAAGCACTTCGCAGGCCAAAACCGCCGGTCCAGCTCAGCTCTCCCCACTCGATCAGGGCCAGCCCCAGGCTAGGCTGGCACCCCCTCCTGCCCCATCGCAGCGGTGACGTCGTGACCATGACGCAGCGTCATCGCTCGCATTATCGACAAGGGGTCCGGGGCAGAAGATCCCGATCAACACCGGCACGACCCGCTACCGCTACTACCTGGTCTGGATCACGCGGCTGCCCGCCGGGCACGACAGCGTGTCGTTGAACGAAGTGGCGTTGTACCGCTACTCGTATTCGTAGAAGCCGCGACCCGACTTCCGCCCCAGCCGTCCGCTTGCGAGCATTCGCTTCATCAGCGGCGGCGGGGCGTATTCGTCGCGCTTGAACTCCTTGTACATGGAGTCGCACACCGCGTAGAGCACGTCGAGGCCGAGGAAGTCGCACAGCGCGAGCGGTCCCATCGTGTGCCCGCAGCCCAGCATCATGCCCATGTCGATGTCCTCGCGCGAGGCAAAATCGTCTTCGAACATGCGCACAGCCGCCATCAGATAGGGCACCAAGAGCATGTTGACGATGAAGCCCGAGCGGTCCTTGGTCTCGATCGGGCGCTTGCCGATCTGCTCCACGAACGCCTTCGCCCTGTCCACCGTCTCGGTGTTGGTGTCGAGCGCCACGACGATCTCGACCAGCGTCACTACAGGGGCCGGAGGGAAGAAATGCATCCCGAGCACCCGCCCGGGGGCGCGCACCACTTGCGCGAGCTCCCCGATCGGGATCGATGAGGTGTTCGACGCGACGATCACATCAGTTGCCACGACCCCGTCGATCGCCCGCATCACCTCCAGCTTCAGCCCCCTGTCCTCCGGGACCGCCTCCACGACCAACTCGGCTGCGACGATCGCGGCGAGATCGGTCGTCAAATCGATCCGGTCGCGCACTGCATCCGCATGCGCTCGGTCGAGCCTCCCACCCGAAACAGCGTGCTGAAGCGAGGACTCAATCCGGCTGCGCGCGCGCTCGATGCTCGACTGATCGACGTCGCAAACGACGACCGGCACCCCGGCGACCGCAACCGACTCTGCGATCCCCGTCCCCATGAAGCCGCCGCCGACGATCGCTACGTGCTCGATCGCAGAACCCGTGGCCACTGCTGCAGCTTATCCCCATTCCGGGCTCATTGGCCCCTGCCGCTCGAGGAGCAGCTGACCGCCACGATCGAGGCAGCATCGGCCGCCGCCAGCATCGCCTGACCGGTCCCGTTGCGCACGGACGGCCCACCGATCGGAACCAGTCCCCACTGGCCGCCCGTGCCCCTCGCCAGCAATCTCGAGCCCGGTGATCGGCGGCAGCTGATCACCGGGGCTCGCCGCGAGCCCAACAAGCGCCGGGTTCGGCGCCGATCTTCCGCGCCGGAAACGGCCCACACGCATCACCAGAGCCATTCAGGCAACACCAGGGGAAC
>JADGPN010000100.1 GCA_017882465.1 Solirubrobacteraceae bacterium | reverse complement strand
GTCTCGTTCGACGACGGCGCCGAGATCGCCGACGGCTATCACCGGGTGTCATTGTCCTACGCGCTCGATCCGTTCGCGGCCGTCCCGCTGCGGATGGCGAGCCTCAACCCGCGTTAGCGCCGCCACCGGGGTCGGCCAGGGGCGGCACCAGCCGCGGGCTGCCCCGTACAGGCCGGGACCCGCCGGCTTCGACTTCCTGTTCGCCCCGGCGCGTCGATTTCCTACGCCTCCGCCCGCCTGGTGCGCCCCAGCGACCCGTGGGGACCGGCGATCTATGCGTTCGACAAGGTGGTCGCCAACCTCGGCTGGGCGCACGACACGGACAAGATCGTCTTCGCCCACACCCACCACCCGCTCGATGGGGTCATCAAGCCGGGCGGGGGGATCCGCTATGGAGACAGCGTCGCCGGATCTCCCGTCCCGGAGCGCCCCAGGCGGGCGATGAGATCATCGACCTGGCCGAGCCATTCGTCGTCGGCTCCCTCGGCGGGCTCGTCCCACTGATCACGCAACCGGCTCTCGGTGCGCACGCGCGTGACCGCCTCGATGGCCAGCGCGATCTCGGCGCCATGCGGCTCGTGAGGGTGGGTGCCCACCCAGCGGTGGATCGGGTCCGGCAACCTCTCCGGCGGCTGACCGGCGCAGGACGCTGACAGTTCCGCGGCCGCGATCGCCTCGCAGGGCCACGGAGAGGTCGATATGATCGGACTCGCTCAGCGCATCATCGAGAGCCGCGGCGATCACGGCGCCCGGGTCCACGGCCTCCTCGAGCAGGAAGAACCACTCGACCGCGATGTCGTTCTCGAAGCTCGAGGCGCCCCACCAGGCCACGACGCCTAGGCCGCCGGTGGGCCGACCGCGACCGAGATGTCCGCGATTGCGGACCGCTCGGCGTCGCTCACTGCTTCGTCGCCTTCCTTGTGGGCCTTGGCGACCCGTTCGGAGAGGGTGAGAATGAACTTCCGGTAGCCGGCGAGCTCCTCCGGAGTGGCCTTGGCCTCCACCAGCGCGACCGCACCTCGCACGCGGGTGAGGCTGTGCTCCTTGAGCTCCTCGGGCGAGTGGTAGCGCGTGTGGTCGATCTCGGGCTTGGCCGAGACCAGCTCGTCGAGCAGCTCGCTCTGACCGTGCTCCTCTCGCGCTTCGGCGTACGTCTTGGCCATCGAGAACGTCTCTCGCAGCGTGCCTCCGTGGTGTGAGGTAATCACGATCATGGCCGCGCTGGGCGGCCCTTCGAGTACCTGCTCCCATTCCTCGGGGGTGAAGTCGGCCTGCGATGTCATGTCAACGCTCCGGCTCGGGGTCGTGATCAAGCGCCCCAGTGTAGGCGCTGTATCGTGCGAGACGGCCATGCTTGTCGCGGTAACCGATCATGCGGGGCAGCGCTTCCGGCAGCGCGTGCGCGGGACGCTCGACGAGCGGACCGAGATCGCCGCCCGCGTGGCCGGCGCCCACGCCGCCGGCCGGGTCGAGCCGGGTTCGCGTGGCACCGTTCTGGTTCGCGACCTCCAGCGCCGAGACCTCGTGTATGTCTGCCGGCCGGAGGGGCTCGAGCTCGTGGTGGTCACGTTGTGGGAGGAGGGCGATGGGGCCCCGGTGCCCAAGCGGTTCACCGACGCCCTGCGCCGTGACGACCACCGGGTCGGGGATCAGCCGGCCACGCCTGACGAATGACGCCCACTCGGGCAATCGCCGGGGCCCGGGCGCGCCACCGACCAGGTCATGCTCGTCGGTCCGGCGTGGGACCGCGCTCGGTCGCGTACATGCGTTGCGCGAACTGGCCGGCCGGGTGGGCGCGCAGGCGCTGCACCTCGCGGGCCGGTGACGCCGGCATCGCCTCGGGCGGGGGAAGCGGCGAGCCGTAGCGGTCGGGCAGGAGCACCGGAGCGGCCAGGGCCGAGAACGCGAGGTCGGCGGCGGTGAAGCGCTCGCCGAGCAGGAAGCGGCGGCCGTCGCGCAGGCGCGCGGCGATCTCATCGAACACGGCGTCGATACGCTCGAGGGCCGCATCGGCCGCGGCCGCGTCGATCTTCAGGTGGCGGCTGATCGCCCAGTGCAGAACGGGGCCCCCGACGCGGAACACGCCGCGCTCCCAGCGTGGGACCCCGGCCAGCGCCCAGCGCCCGAGATCCGCAACGACGGGCAGGGTCTCGTGGTACATCCACAACCTGCCGTCGGGGCCGAAGCCATCATCGAGTCGCGCCTCGAGCGAGCGGGCCTCGACGCCGAGCTCGCCCTCGGGGTAGAGCCGCCGGCCGGGCTCGACCAGCGTGTCGGCCCAGCGCAGGATGTCCGAGGACTCCGCCAGGACCTGGCCCGCGTCGGTCACGAGCACCGGCACGGTCATTCCGCCCCCGGCGCGCCGGGCGAAGAAGACGTGGATCAGCTGCAGGTGGGGTTGCTCGACGTAGTCGACCGCGGCCCGGTCAAGCGCCCAGCGCGCCTTCTCGCAGAAGTGGCTGATCGGGATCGTGATCAGACGCGCGCCCACGCCGCGAGTCTGCCAGACCGGGGCGGGTCCTCCAGTGCGTGGCTACCCGTGGCTACCGGTCACGCAGCGCGACGATCCCGCCGACGCCGCCGAGGTACGGCGTCGTCGTGTGGGTACGGAGATCGCGCCCCAGCGCGATGCCCACGTAGTGGTTGTTGTAGAGCCCGCCGTGACCGGCCACCTGCTGGAAGACCACCTTGCCGGTCCGGTAGTCGAGCGCCGTCCAATACCAGATGCAGAGCACCCGTCGGTGGCCGCGGAACAGACGATCGCCGGCGCGGTACACGACCACGTCCATCGGGTCGGCGTTGTCGGTGATCGCCACGTACGCCGGCGCAGCCGCCCGGGCGTGACCGGTGAGCGGCCCGATCAGCGTCGGCGTGGTCCCCGAGCCCGCGTTGATCTGCCCCAGCTTGTGGATGGTGCTGTTGGGATAGCGCACGCTCCAGATTCGCACCGGCAGGAGGCTCCGGCCGGCGCGGAACTTGTACATCGCCCTGTCGGTGCGATGTACACGCCGTCGTTAGCGACCGCGAACGAGTCCTCGATCTCCTCGCCGAGGATGATCGAACGGCAGCCGCCGGTGTTCGGATCGAGCACGCCGACGGCCCCGTGGTCACGACCGACGAACCACAGCCGACCCTGCGCGTCTGGGAGCACCGAGAGGACGCGGTCGCCGGCCGACAGGCACCGCGTCGGGTCATAGTCGGCCACCTTCCGGAACTGTGGTCCCGCCGAGCCGCTGGTGACCGCGACCACCAGGATGTGGCAGTTGGATGCGGCGATCACCACTCGGTCGTGGTTGGGCCAGCGACGGCTCGGGCCCGGTGGCCTGGATCGGCATGGCCGGAGTCACGGCCGCCAGGGACGGAGTGGGGGAGAGCGCGAGCGCCGCGGCCAGCACCGTGGCCGGGGTCAGCAGCGCGCGCAGCGCAAATCGGGTCGTGTGCGGGACATCCCGTCCTCCTCGGTTTTCAGTCCAGAAGCTCAGCGGCGGCGCGGCTGAGCAGGGGCTCGAGCGTGGCCCAGCGTTTTTCGACCGCGGCACGCCCGGAGACCGGGAGCGCCATGACGATCGATGATGGTATCGGTGCCGTTCGTCGATCAGGTGATCGACTACGGGGATGGCCGATGTCAGCCATCGCGGCTCGCGCGGAGCTAGGCGTTCTGTGGGGCGTGCAAGCTTCGCTGAATCGTAGCCCGGATCACGATGCTTGGTGTCGGGCAGGACGTAATGGTGATGACATATGATGTCGGGTGGGGTGATTTGTTCGCCCGATCGGCGGGTAAGCGACCGCTGTGAGGACGATGTCTGCGCAGGAGGCCACCGTCGTGAGCTTGACCACCGGCGCGAGCTTGACCGCCTGCGCGAGGCCGACGCCTCGATCGCGTCGGCGATGAAGTGCCTCACTCAGCGCGAGCGTGCCATGCTCCACCTGCGCTTCGCCCCGGACTTGACCCAGGGCGAGATCGCGGCTCGGATCGGCATCTCGCAGATGCAGATATCGCGGATCATGCGCGTCGCCATGGAGCGGCTGCGGATTCTGGTAGGGGCCGATGAGAATCCCGGCTCGGCGTAGCAGTGGCTCCGGCCGCTTTTCCGGTCAACGTTCGCTTCGCGCTGACGAACAGGCCAGAGAATGTCCGGCTGGTGCGCGAGCTGCTCGCCGGCGTCGGCAGCGCCGTGCAGCTGAGCGAGATCACGCTCGATGACGCGATGATCGCGGTCAGCGAGGCGTCCAACAACGCGGTGCTGCACGCCTACGGAGGAGAGGAAGGACCGCTCGAGGTCGAGTTCGGCGTCGCCGACGATCGCTTCGAGGTCCGCTGCCGCGACTACGGGTTCGGCATCGCGCCGGATATCCGCCCGGTGCCTGGAGCAGCCGAGGGGTTCGGGCTGTCGGCGATCAGGGCCTTCACCGACGCGGCTGAGATCAGCACTCCGGCCGGTGCCGGAACGATGGTGCGAATGACGTTCTCCGCGCCTGGCATGCTGGGCCTCGCGGCGGCAGAGGATGAGCTGCTCGACGCTGCGCTCGAGCTCGAGCTCGATCCCCGAACGGGGACCAGTGTTGCGATCGCCCCCGCGGTACTGGCGAACCCGATTCTCACCCGCTTGGCCACCGCCGTCGGCGCGCGGGCGGGGTTCACGATCGACCGCCTGTCCGACATCCAGTTGATGATCGATGCGCTCACCGCGAGCGGCGCGCCGTATCTCACGCCGGCCGGTGTCGTGGCCACCCTCGTCAGCGACACGCGCCGCGTCGAGTTACGCATCGGACCCATCTCTCCACGCGGCCTCGAGGCGCTCTCAGGCGGGCCGTCGTACAGCAGCCTCGGGCTGATCATGGCCACGCTGACCGATCACTTCGAGCTCCTGCCGTGCCTGCATCTGCAGATGCTCAGCCTGGTCCTGACCGAGCGCAGACCTTCCGCTGGTTGAGAGGCACGATGGGTCGAGCGCAGTGCTACTTCGCGGCCGCGAGCGTCCTTGCCTTCTGCTCCAGCGTCCGCAGCAGGGAGTCGTAGGAGTCCGCGAATGAGCTGACGCCCTCGTCGACCAGCTGGTCGAGCACGATCTGCTCGACATCGACCCCCGCCTCGCGCACCGCCTGCATCAGCTGATGGGCGCCGTCAAGATCGCGGTCGACCGTCCGCGCCGGCGTGGCATGGTCACGCGCCGCGGCCAGGGTCGCGTCCGGCATCGTGTTGACCGTGTCCGGGCCGATCAGCTCATCCACGTAGAGCGTGTCGGCGTAGTCCGGGTTCTTGGTCGACGTCGAGCCCCAGAGCGGCCGCTGCACGTTGGCGCCCACGGCGGCGAGGCGCTCCCAGCGCGGCCCGGAGAACAGGCGCAGGAACGCTTCGTAGGCGAGCTTGGCGTTGGCCACGGCAGCGCGGCCACGAAGCTCGTCGCGGCCGAGACGCTCGAGCTCCGCATCGACCTTGCCATCGACGCGGGAGACGAAGAAGCTCGCCACGGACGCACTCCGGTCGATCGGCTCGCCCTGGTCGAGACGGCGCTCGAGCCCACGGATGAACGCCTCAGCGATCTGCTCATAGCGCGAGACGGCGAACAGCAGCGTGACGTTGACGTTCACTCCCCGCGCCGTCAGCTCCTCGAAGGCCTGGACTCCGGCCTCGGTGCCCGGCACCTTGATCAGGACGTTGGCGCGATCGATCGCCCGCCGGTGCTTCTCCGCCTGGGCGACCGAGCCCTCGGCGTCGTGAGCCAGGGACGCGGGCAACTCGAACGACACATAGCCGTCCTGGCCCTGCGTGCGCTCGAAGGTGGGGCGCAGCAGATCAGCCGCGTCGCGGACGTCGCGGTAGGCCAGCTGCTCGAAGATCCGCTGCGGATCGTCCGTGTCCTGCGCCAGCTCGGCGATGGCGTCGTCGTAGCGGTCGGAGTGTCCGATTCCCTTCTCGAAGATCGTCGGGTTGGAAGTGACTCCTGAGAGCCCGTCGCGCTCGATCAGGAGGCGCAGCTCATCATCGTCGAGGAGCTGACGGGTGAGGTTGTCAAGCCACACCGACTGGCCCAGCGCCTCGATCTCGAGCAGCCGATTGTTGTCAGTCACGCCTACCTCCAGGGGTTGTCAGCTCGTCACAGTGTGGGTTCCCACGTGGCGGGCGCTGAAACACCGCCCGCGCCGCGGCCGAGATCCTGACCGGCCCTCAGCCGATCGGACGCCGCTCGTTCCAATCCGATCGCGCCAGCCGGTAGAGCACGTGGCGAAGCGAGCCAGGCGCCAGCCGCCGGGGTGAAGTGCTCGGAGAACCGGGACGCGACGGCGAGCAGGGCATTCGGCGAGGAACGGCTGATCGTGGGTGAGGGCTGGCCATCTGCCGAGCATGGAGGAGGCCGAGGAACATCTCGGTGCGCTTCGCGCGCGAGGTCCGTCGCCGTCCGTATTCACGTTTCGCGAGCACTTTCCGGCCCCGGATTCACGGCGGTCGACGCCGACCCGGGACAAACGCCGGCTCTGCCCGGCCGGCTGAGGTGTGAGTAACCTAGCACCACCATTTGCGTCCGGTCGGGGCCGCCGGACGCGATCTGATCGGAGACGAACATGGCAGTCGAAACCCCCGCACAGCTGGATCGCGAGCGGATCCGCGAGCTCATCGAACGCGAGAGCGGGAGGTTGGATGCCCGCACGCAGGGGTCGGCCGCGATGTACCGGCGGGCCCGCGAGTCCCTGAGCGGCGGCGTCGGGTCGTCCTATCAGGCGCGCGATCCTTGGCCGATCTACCTGACGACCGGGGAGGGTCCGGTCGTCTACGACATCGACGGCAATCGCATGTGGGACTTCCACAATGCGTTCGGCTCCATGGTCCAGGGGCACGGTCACCCGGCGATCGTCCGGGCCGTGAGCGAGCGGGTCGGGCTGGGGACGCACTTTGCCGCGACCACCGAGGACGGCGTCGTGGTGGCCGAGGAGCTCAAGCGCCGCTGGGGCCTCGATCGCTGGCGCTATGTGAACTCGGGCTCCGAGGCGACCATGGACGCGATCCGCATCGCGCGCGGCTACACCGGGCGCGACACGATCCTCAAGATCTTCGGTTCCTACCACGGCCACCATGACGCCGTGATGGTGTCGATTGGGGTCGAATACGACCGCATCGGCGACCGCGAGAACTACGCGTCGCTGCCCTACGGCGCCGGTATTCCCGAGGCCGTTGTCGACCTCACGATCGCCGTGCCGTTCAACGACGCCGGTGCGATGGAGCGGCGGATCAAGCGCCTCGACGCCGAGGGCCGCAAGCCGGCTTGCGTGATCATGGAGGCGGCGATGATGAACCTCGGCGTCGTGCTTCCCGAGCCTGGATATCTCGAGGAGGTGCGCGAGATCACGCGGCGCCACGGGATCGTCCTGATCTTCGACGAGGTCAAGACCGGTCTGGCCATCGCCGCCGGAGGGGCCACGGAGCGCTTCGGGGTCAAGCCCGACATGGTGACGCTGGCCAAGACGCTGGGCGGCGGACTGCCCGCGGGCGCGATCGGCGGCACCGAAGAGGTGATGAGCGTGGTCGAGAACGGCACCGTCTACCAGGTCGGCACCTACAACGGGAACCCGCTGGTGATGGCGGCCGCACGGGCCAGCCTGTGTGCGGTGATGACGCCGGAGGCCTACGCGCACCTCGACGACCTCAACGATCGGATCGTGTCCGGTTGCCAGGCGGTCATCGAGCGTCACAACCTGTCCGGCTACGCGGTCGGCATCGGGGCGAAGGGCTGCGTGACGTTCTCGCCGACGAAGATCGTGGACTACGAGACGTTCAAGGCCAACCAGGACGTCGAGGTGACCGAGCTCGCGTGGCTCTACAACATGAACCGGGGCATCTTCATGACGCCGGGCCGCGAGGAGGAGTGGACGCTTTCGGTGAGCCACACCCACGAGGCGATCGACGCCTATGTCGGGGTGTTCGACGAGATGGCCCGCGAGCTGAAGGCGTAGACGCGGGCGCTGACGTCAGGCGCCCGGGGTGCGGAGCCTCCCGCCGCGCAATCGCACCGAGATGCCCCACGCGGCGACGAGCGCCCACACGCCCTCCAGCAGCACGAAACCCCATTGGTGGCTGATCGCCGCCGCGGCCGACAGCGCGGCGCCCCCGATCAGGTTCAGCACCAGGTACCGGTACGAGGTGACCGGCCACACGCCCCACTGCGACAGGGCAAAGGCGGCCAGGACGATGATCGCGGCGCTCCATTGCAACAGCTCGGACATGCGAGGCTCCTCTTCTGGTGCACGTCGGCCTGCTCACGGCTGCGGGCGGACGCCCTCGAGGGCGGCGATGTCCTCCGGGCCCGTAGCCGCCTCCATCCCCGCCATCCATTTCTCCTCCACGCGCGCGAATCGCCACACCGCCAGCGCCACCGCCCAGGTCGCGACGAACATGCCGACGATGATGAACCCGGCCCGGTTGATGTTGAAGGCCTGGAACCAGTCGGCGACGGGACCCTTGAGCCCGAGCCTGTCGGTCAGCAGCCCGGCGAGCTCGATCGTGCCGATGAACAGCGCGACGACGATCGAGAGCCCGGTCACGGTGATGTTGTAGTAGATCTTCCGGACCGGCTTCGAGAACGCCCAGCCGTAGGCGAAGTTCATGAACGATCCGTCGATCGTGTCCAGCAGCGACATCCCGGCGGCGAACAGGATCGGCAGGCAGAGGATGGCGTACCAGGGCAGCCCGGCCGCGCCCGCGCTGCCCGCGAGGACGAGCAGCGCGACCTCGGTCGCGGTGTCGAAGCCGAGCCCGAACAGCAGCCCGACCGGATACATCTGCCAGGGATGCTTGACCGTCCTCGTGAGCCGCCCGAAGAAGCGGTTCATGAAGCCACGGGCATTGAGCTGCTCCTCGAGCTCCACCTCGTTGTACTCGCCGCGCCGCATGTCGAAGAAGATCCGCATGATGCTCACCAGGATCACGATGTTCAGCGCGGCGATGATGTAGAGGAAGGTCCCCGAGACGGTTGTCCCGATCAGGTTGGTCGCCTTGTGCAGCGCCGAGCCGCCATTGGAGACGGGGCCGTTCAGCGCCCTGACGCCGATCGCGAGCAGGAAGGTGAGCCCGAACACGATCGTCGAGTGCCCGAGCGAGAAGAAGAAGCCCACGCTCAGGGGTCGCTTGCCCTCGGCCATGAACTTGCGGGTCGTGTTGTCGATCGCCGAGATGTGATCGGCGTCGAAGGCGTGACGCATCCCCAGCGTGTAGGCGGTGACCCCGGTGCCGATCGCGAAGGTGCCAGCCGAGCCGAGCTTGAACTTCGCCGGCGCCACGATCAGCAGCAGGATGCCGAACCCGACGATGTGCAGGCCGGTGATGACGGCGGCCATGCCGCCCGCGCGGCGCCACTCGGCGGGGGTAAGCGCGGCCCTCAATCGATGCCACCGGGACGCCTCCGGGCCCGGACTGGACATCGCTCCCATCGGCCTCCCCCCTCAATTGAGATGGCCCCCGAGGGGGCGACCGCAATGCTCGCGAGAACCTACCGCGACCCAGCCACTAATGCAAGGCACTCCCAATAGCGCGCCCCGCTTCATCCGGCCGTTGTCTGCGCAACACTGACGGCCGATGACACTTTCACCTGACACGCCGCGTCTGGCCTTCGCCGACCTCGCGGATGCCCTGGAGGCACTGCGCCAACGTGGCTTGCGCGTGACCACCCCGCGCCGGCTCGTGCTCGAGGCCCTGTTCGCCGCCGAGGTTCCGGTGTCGGCGGAGCACATCGCCCAGAACGTGAATCTGGAGCTCACCTCCGTGTACCGGAACCTCGAGACGCTCGAGCACCACGGGCTCGCGCGTCACGTGCATTTGGGGCATGGGCCGGGGTTGTACGTGCTGATCGGCCGCGGCGAGCGTGAGTTCCTCTCCTGCGAGCGCTGCGGCGCGGTCCGCAGCCTGACGACCGAGCAGCTGGACCCGATTCGAGATCGGGTCAGAGAGCTGTACGGGTACGAGGCCCGGTTCAGCCACTTCCCGATCGTCGGGTTGTGCCCGGACTGTGCGCAGCGGCGCGAGGCGGCCTCGTAGCCCGCACCGGCCCTACTGGGTCAGCCCGGCGACCAGATTGATGGTCATGGCGGCGGCTCCGAACACGTAGGAGAGCCCCCTCGGGTTCCTCGTAGTAGAGCCGCGCGTAGCGCAACGTGAACAGCGTGTGGACGAGCACCCAGAAGATCACACGCAAGGCCCCGTCGCCGCGGCGCCTGCGCTCGCCTTCGGTCTCGCCTCCGGCGTGCTGCGCGATCACTCGTCCCCAGCCTCGGCCTGCTCAGCGAGCTTGTCCCGCAGGTAGGCGGCCTTGTCGGCGCGGCGCTGGTGAGTCGCGCGCTCCTCGTCCTCAGGCGCGTTCGCGGCCTGCTCGGCCTCGTCGGCGACCCGGCGCTCCTGGATCCCCCCCAATGCCTCGAGCTCGTCGGCCTGGCGCTCGAGCTGCTCGGCCGGGGCGCCCGGATCGTCTTTCTCGTCCACGACTCAGATCGCCGGCGGGTTGGGGTCGGGCGGCAACGGGGTCGGGCTCGGCGTCGGAGAGGGCGGCGCCGGATCGGGCGGCGCGGGAACCGGCGACGGCGCTGGGCTGTGTGCGCCCGGATTCCGCAGCGTGTGCGCAGGATCGGCGATCACTCGCTTGTCCTACCCGCGCCATGTCCAGCAGAAAACAAAGAACGCCCTTCCGGGCACGGACGGAAGCAAGCCCGTTGCTAGCCTAGTCCACTGGGACCAGACCGGGCGGGGCCAGGGCCGTCAAACGCCGGTCGATCCAGGTAGGGTTGCGTCCGGCGTCCTCGGCCCGCTCGCGGCGAGCCACGGCGGCCCGGACGATTCGGCCGCCGAGGTACCGCAGCGGCTCGGGAGGCAATCCTCGGGGCGGTGGGCGCACGAGCCCGCAACGGCTCCATTGATCCTCGCGCTCGAGCGCCATCGAGGCGAGAATGCGGCCGCCGAGCACGCTCGGCCCGACGCCGTTGCCGGAGAATCCCAGTCCGGCGATGAGGTCGGGCCGCCCGAGTGTGGTGAAGAACGGCAGGCCGTCGATGGAGCGGTCGATCGGGCCGACCCAGCTCGCCGCCAGCGGAACGCCCGCCAGCGCGGGCTCGAGCTCGTACATGTGAGCGGCGACCGCGGCCGCGCGGGGCGAAGGCCCGTTGAAGCTCTCGCCCACCCGGCTCCCGTAGGCCAGGTTGCCGCCGCCCTTGCCGAAGGCCAGGCGGCCGTCGGATGTGGGGCGGTAGTAGTGGACCATCAGCCGCGAGTCGGAGATGCTGATGCCGTTGCGCAGCCCGGCCGCCTCGAGTCGGTCGGGGGCGGGCTCGGTGAGCACCACGTCGCTGGCGATGGTCACGAACCGTCCGCGCAGCTCCTTGAGGCTGGCGGCCCACGCGTTCATCGCGATCACCACGCCCCGCGCCCGGACGCGTCCATGCGGGGTGCGCACGCCGAGCACGGGAGTCCGCTCGAGGCCCACCATCGGCGAGCGCTCGAAAATCTCGATCCCCCGCTCCAGCGCCACCCGGCGCAGGCCCCGGGCGAGCACCGCCGGCTGCACGGTGGCCGCTCCGGCTTCGAAGACCCCGGCGAGATGGCGCTCGGACCCGGCGCGGGCGGCGACCTCGGCCGGCGCCAGCGGCGCGAACGGAGTCTCGCCGGACCGCTCGAGCGCTTCCACCGTCTTGGCCCAGGCCCCGATCTGTGCCCGGTTGGTGGCGGTCCACAGCCAGCCGTCGGCTCGGAACCCGGAGTCGATGCCGTGTTCGCGGCAGAAGTCGCCGATCGAGCTGACCGCCTCGGCCGACGTGCGGGCGAGCCGCAGCGCCTCGGCCTGCCCACAGGCCCGCTCCAGGGCGAGGAAGTGATGCCAGAACGTCATCGCGAAGCCGCCGTTGCGGCCGCTGGCTCCGCTTCCGGCGAGCACGGCGTCGAGCACGATCACGCGCGCTGAGGGCTCGAGCTCGTTGATTCGCAGCGCCGTCCACAGGCCGGTGTAACCGCCGCCGACGATGCAGATGTCGGCAGTCTCCTCGCCGCTCAGCTGCGGCGCCTCGGGCGCAGCGTCCGTCAGCGCCTGGCGCAACCACCAGCTGCGCCCGGAGATGTTCGGGTCCTGGGGTCGCGTGCTTTCACTCTAGAGCGCCGCCCCGAGCCGGCTGCATCGGGGCCGGTGGCCGCGGCGTCTGACCTTTCGCACCGGATCCGGCGCGCCACTGACGAAGCCGGATTCAAACCATCCGCCCGGCAGCTCGGCGACGGCGCTGCACACGTCCGCCGTGCGGTTCTGCTCTCCGATGCCGACGAGGCGATCGCGCGGGCCGATCAGGTGCTGCGCGAGACGGTCGACCAGCTGGGCCACGAAGGCGTGGCCCCTGATACGCGGCAGCTACTCGGGCGAGGACCCCGCTTGCGACGTGCGTCGCCCCGGCCGGAGCCGATCGAAATGGTCGAGCGCCAGGCCCGACCCCAGAGCCACACAGGTCAGCGGTGAGTCGGCCCGGAGCACCGGCATGCCGGTCTCGGCCGCGACGAGCTCGGGGAAGCCCTCGAGCAGCGTGCCGCCGCCCGCCAGCAGGATGCCGTCGCGAGCGATGTCGCCCGACAGCTCGGGTGGCGTCTCCTCGAGGCAGTCCCGGATCGCCCGCAGGATCTCCTGCAGGGGGGACATGATCGCCGCGCGCACCTCTTCGCTGGACAGCTGCACCTGCGTGGGCAGGCCGGTCACCAGGTGCCGGCCGCGGACCTCGGTGGTCCGCTCGCGGCCGAGCGGGATCGCCGATCCGATCGTGATCTTGATCGTCTCGGCCGTGCGCGATCCAATCGCGAGCTGATAGACGCTGCGAAGATAGTGGGCGATCGCCTCGTCCATCTCATAGCCGCCCACTCGCACCGAGCGCGACAGCACGATGCCCCCGAGCGAGATCACGGCCATCTCGCTGGTGCCACCGCCCACGTCTACGACGAGCCGGCCGACCGGCTCCTCGATCTGCACCCCGGCGCCGATGGCGGCCGCGATCGGCTCTTCGATCAGATGGACCTGCCGGGCTCCGGCCGCGAGCGAGGCCTCCTCGACGGCGCGCTTCTCGACCTCGGTCACACCCGACGGGGCGCACACGATCAGGCGAGGGTGGGCACGGCGCCGATCGAGCACCTTGCGGATGAAGTAGCGGAGCATCTCCTCGGTGACCTCGAAGTCCGCGATCACACCGTGGCGCAGGGGGCGGGTGGCGGAGATCGTGGCCGGAGTGCGGCCGATCATCCGCTCGGCCTCGACGCCGACGGCGTGCACCTGTCCGGTGCGAGAATCCGAGGCGACGACCGATGGTTCGGAGACGACGATTCCACGCCCGCCGACGTACACCAGCGTGTTGGCGGTGCCGAGATCGATCGCCATGTCGTTCACACCAAGTGTCGGCCCCAGGCGACGACGAGAGGTGTCGCGGCGGGAGCCGTCCCTACGGAAGCCCATCGCTACACATTGTCAGACTTGCCACGACAGGCCCGTTTCGGCGTCACGCTGGGCGATCGGG